>WFXT01000276.1 GCA_015490475.1 Bacteroidota bacterium | reverse complement strand
TCCTTGTTTTAATGGACGGTGGTCTTTGACTATGGAATTTGAGTTTGTGGATGGGCGTGTTAAAGGTGAATATGTCGCAATCCTTGTTTTAATGGATGGTGGTCTTTGACAGCAAGAATGTGAAAAGTCAAGCATTTATGCACATTTCAGAGATATTTCATCTCAAATAACTTGCCTTTTTGTGCAACGGTCTGGAAATCAGTACATTATATAATAAACACCACCTGTTTGTCAAACAGCATCACATTATGAAACAGAATTCTTGTGTCTTTGGTTCCGTATATGCTTTTAATCATCATCTGTTATCAATCCGTGTTCACGCATTATTTCAATAATCAGTTCTCGCTCAAAGCCCCTGCTAATTAGTCTGGATAGGACTCGCTGTGCTGATAAGCCCGATTCAAACAGTTCCAGGATTTTGTCTCTCAGATAGGCGGTGTATTCGTCATCGTCAATTGTGGCTATTATTGCTTCAATGAATGGTTCAGGCAACATGTGTGTTTCAAGCATCGCTCTCATCTTAAGCCTTCCATATCTCTTTTGTTCCCATAGTTCATAGTATGCATATTCCATAAACCTGTTCAAATCAATAATGCCCCATTGTTCCAGTAGCGATACTATCTTACTGGCAGAATCATCGTCAAGGTGATACTTTCTTCTAAGCCATGCCTTGGCTTCTGCTGGCGTGCGTTCTGTGCGAATACACCATTTTATAGCCTTTCTGAGCAGTTGTTCCATCTTTATTTCTGGATCCATCGCTTTAATTTTGCGTAGTCCTATGACTTCACAAATAAGAACAAGTTTGGTATGGCTTTTAGTTGCATTTTTGTTTATGAACACCACTCAGTGGCTTCTTTTTCTTGTTTTTATATGGTTCCTGAACAGCCTGCCAGAGACCAAAAACTGGTTTGATGTTCTTTACCTTGGCATAACTGCATTTGGATTGTATTGGTCCTTACATGGTGGAACTATAATAGACAGATTTTCCAGACGGCGCCTATTGATGGTTAGTGTTTCTATGTATGCTGGACTCTTGATGCTTGGCACTGTTGTCGGTATATTTAGTTCTTCACTGCTGCCATTTGTAATGGTGTTTTTATTCGTTCCCCTTACCGTTCTTGCCACCATTTTTTATCCATCCATTTATGCTCTTGGACAGTCAATGGTGTCCCCACAATGGTATGCCAGGCTTAACATATGGATAGAAATTTCTGGTCAAATAGCAGCAATGTCTTCGGGATTTATTTCCACAGTGTTGCTACAACAAATTGAAAAACCATCCAATGTATTAGCGGTGTCAACTTTACTATTTGTCGCATCTTCGGTAATCATGGTCATAGCGTTATGGAAGTTTATTTTTGAAAACTATGTGCCTCCTCAACAGGTTAAAGCAGGTGTTATAGAAAGACTTCGTGATGCCTTGAAATTTCTAAAACAACATCCTTTCTTGTTTGTATTTGGGATTACTTCTTATATGATTTTTCTGGTCACTCTCCTTGATTCGTTCTATGTTATGCCTGCATTTGTAGACAGGGTTTTAAAAACGAGCGGACAAATTTATACCTTTTCTGAAGGATTATTTGGTGCTGGAGCAGTGACTGTAGCCCTTCTCTTGTGGAAGTTTGGAACTGGAAACATTCCAGTTAGAATTTTATTATTGCTTATGCTTGTTGGATTTAGCTACATAATTCTGGGACTTATGCCTTCTGTAGCTCTTCTCCTTGCACTGCGCTTTTTCTTCGGCTTCGCTAATGGGGGAGCCCGAGTTATGCGTCTTACTTATCTATTTCATAGGGTGCCTAATTATCTGATTGGCAGAGTCCTTGGGTTTTTTGACGCTTTTAATGTTTTCCTGCGTATTTTGATCATTTCTGCTTTCGCTTTGATGGGACTATCGGAAAATACGCATACTGCTCATATACCGGTTGTTGTTAATGGAGTTATTCTTTTAATCTCTGGAATTATCCTTCTTTTTGCTTTGTTATTCCTGCAACGGAAAGGAAGCAGATGACAGATACGAAACATAAGCAGGAAAAAATTCAATATGTAACACTTGAAGAGTCAGGGATGGAACCTGCCGACCTTGTTGACCTCTATATGGAAGCATATGCTGATTTACCTGAGTACGGTGAGCCAACCAGAAAAGATGCTCTTGATTACCTGGAATGGCTAAGAGACCATCATACACTTTTTGAAATAGCACTAAACGAGGAAGGTAAGCCTGTGGGATTTGTCGTCGCCGATGCCAACTGGTTCAGTCGTTTTGGCAGGGGAGGGCACATTCACGAATGGGTAGTTCATCCCGCATATCGCCACAAGGGAATAGGTAAAAAGCTTTTTGATGACGCAGTTCGTCATTTGAGCAAGTATCACAATAAGATTATTTTATGGGCTGGCGAGCATAATGAACGAGCACGCCGGTTTTATGAACGATATGGCTTCCATCCCGAAGGCAAATACAAAAAATGGATCCGTTGGGTGATGGAGTTAAAATGATATAGATTCAACGTCCACTTCCACATCTTCCACATCCGCATTTGCCCCCACCACAGCGGTGATGTTGTCTTTCATGGGAAGGAAGGTTTTCAAGATTCTGCGAAAGAGAATCCAGATATGCCCACAGGGCATCCCGTTGTTCTTTAGAAAAATGTTCAAAAGAGGGCATATAGCAGGGTCCTATGTCCAGAATTCTGTCAAAAGCCTGACGAGAAATTCTTTTGGTAATTCCTGCCAGTGGCGGAGGGCTCATTCCACGGCACATGTATTGAGACTGCCGAGATGGTTGTTGGTCTGCGGTTACAGGATGACAACTGGCACAATGGCTTTGAAATATCATTTTCCCCTGTGTTGCTAAAGAGAGCTGAAGTTGTGCTTGAACGCTGTCTAATTGTTGAGCATTATCTGAATTCCACAAGAAGGCAATAATGGCATTTATGTCGTCACCGGAAAGGTGTTTCAGAGCTGGCATTCCTTCACCGCCATTTTTAATTTTCACACGCACTTCATCCTGGCTCATTCGTTTTGTTATGTCAACAAGCGAAGGGAATGTTGGTGGCTTCCCTTCCCTATTAGGTCCATGACATCCAGAACAATTTAAGGTATAAAGGGTAGCACCTTTTGTTAATAAACTGTCCTTCGAAGGAGTATCATTGGAGATAGTTTCCTTATTCCTTTTGAAGCCGACGAATGCAAGTAATGTCACAGTAAACAATAGAGATGTAATTATTGGAACTTTCATTGTAACGGGTTTACTCTATTAACGATACAAATATGCGTATTCTTTTTATAAGCGAAACTTGCATAACATTGTTATTTATCAACAAAAAATCTTCTGCATAATTTGCCCTCTGCTTCATTACACATTAAGTAAACCCCTGCACTTAAATGAGATAAGTTTACAAATTGAGGCTTAGAGGTTCTTATTTCTTCAATCAGTCGCCCTGACACATCAAATATGTAAAATCGCCCTGAAGTGCTTATCCATAGGTAATGTCCTTGAATGATAAATACTGAACTGTCAATTATAGGTTCAATTTCCAAGGTGTGGCTCACAGGAGCCTTTGCTGTGGCGAAACCAAACCCTGTGGCTGTTTCATACCACATATAATATTTACCCGAGTCAGGCACATAAACCACATCGGGAGCCCATGGACCACGCTGGTCAACAGGTGGGTCATATGTAGAAAGCAGAGGAGCACTACTATCTTTAAGCCACGTTGTTCCGTCAAAGGAATATGCCAGTCCTACATAAAGAGTATCAATCTGATTATCGCTAAGGAAGTCTGAAATGCTTGCACCGCAATACCATATTTTGAGCGAGTTGCCATCAAAGAGGATTGTGGGTGTGGCAGTACCCAACGATTCCCATGGGTGTTCAGGTTTAATAATCGGATTCCCGGGGAACTTGGTCCATTGGAAGCCATCGGGAGACACAGCGAGCCCTATTCTCGTTCGCCACAAAGTGTCCACACCTGTATAGACCATCCAATATTGTCCCCATGCGTAGGCTACGGAAGGCGATTCAACAAAGAGTCCATCCCATTCGTTGCGGGCGCCAGGTCCCAGAACGGGATTTCCAGAATATCGGGTCCATGTTTTCAAATCGTCCGATATAGCAATGCCAATAGCGCTACTTTCGGGCGAGCCATCCGTATCGCCAAAGTAATACATGACGAACTTTTTAAGCGAGTCGTGATACAGAAATTCTGGCGTGTCCAGAAAGAACGAGTCCCATCCTGCTGTGTTGGGAAAGAAAACAGGAATGCCATTGTTGTAACGAGTCCAGTTGATGCCATCAGTAGAAAAAGCATAACTGATATACCCTTTTCTATCTGGGCTTCCCGAAGCATAAAGCATGTGGAACGTGTCATTTCTCAATATTACCGCCGGACTTCCAATACCCCGTTGCTCGTAGATTATGTTTATGGGGGCAAAGACCGGGTTTCCTGAATGTTTGATAAAATGCTGGCCCAGAAGAAAAGGGTTCAATGTGCCTACTATTAAAAAGACTTTACGTCCTATCATTATACTAAGATAAAGCATTGGACTAAAACTTGCATGAGTGTTCTTGTTCAGGTAGGATAAAATTTCTTATATTTGCCACAGAGAGCAATGTGATAAGTACCAATCTTAAAACGATGAAAATGTGGAAGCATAGAAGGCTTTTGTTGTTCTTAGTCTTAGTTACTATCTTTTCTGCATCAATTAGTGTAGCTCAAACAACCATGGGAACAGAGTTCTGGCTAATGTTTTTAGACAATTACTCTACATCCCAGTTGAGAATTTACATTTCTTCAGACAGGAATGTAACAGGTACAGTTAATATTCCTGCTTCAGGAACGACAATTCCTTTTACAGTGAATGCCAATACAAATACCGTGGTTAACATACCAAGTGGAGCAGTTAATCAAGCTATTCAGGTTGTTGCCTCAGATACAATATCTGTATGGGCTGCTAACCTTTTGACTGCAACATCTGAAATAACAGTTGTTTTGCCTCGTGAAGCATTAGGTCAACAATACGTTGTTATGTCTCATGATCTTGCATCTATTGGAGATGATGTAGTGGGGATTATAGCTGTTGAAAATGGAACAGTTGTTGAAATTACTCAACCGGGTTCCTTAACACCGACTACTATAACTCTAAACCGAGGACAAACATACGTCATTAGGGGGGCGCAATTAACAGGAACTATTATAAAATCAGTATCTACTGCTACGGGGGAATGTAAACCTATTGCAGTGTTTGCTGGCAATACATGTGGTAATATCTGTACTAATGGTTCATTTGCCTGTTGTTGCGACCATATATATGAACAAATGTTTCCGGTGGAAACATGGGGGAAAAGATTTTATGTGGCTCCGTTGCAAACAAGGACATATAACATAGTAAGGGTTGCCGCTTTCTATAACAACACGGTGGTAACTGCCAATGGCGTTCAGGTAGCCACTCTAAATGCCGGGCAATATTGGGAGGGGTCATTTACGGGAGCAGTGATAATAGAAACTTCTGAACCTGCTCAGGTGGCTCAGTATTCAGCAAGTCAGGACTGTGATGGTGTCCCCGCAGACCCATTTTATGTTATCATACCACCTATTGAGCAGAGAATGCAATATGTAGTGTTTGAAGCAATAGCCACAGGCAATATAAACTCTTATTATGTAAATGTAATTGTTCCAACTCCAAGTGTCAACAATACTTTACTCAATGGAGCTAATATTGGTGCCTTGTTTAATCCTTTCCCGGGGGATCCTAATTATTCTTATGCAGTATTAACCCTGAATACGGGAACATATGTTCTTGAAAATCCTGATGGTTTCGTTGCTACCGTGTATGGATACGGAAGTTATGAATCGTATGGATATTTGGCAGGTAGCAGAGCTAAAAGTCTTATTGATTTTGATGTGAGAGCTCTAACTAGTGATGTTACATGTCCTGGTGACACTATTATGATTACCTTAGAAGTTATCGGAAATGTTGATATAGTTCAATATGCATGGGATCTCGGAGATGGAACAATAAAAGTAGGTGATACAGTTTACCACGTTTATGCTACAGCGGATACGTATCAAATAACACTGAATTATGTAACAGCTATGAATCTTTGTGGTTCTCTAACCAAATCGGTATGGATTGGTCCTAAACCCCTTGTTAATGACTTGGGAACAGATACGGTATGCTTCGGAGACTCCTTAGTATTGTATGTAGATACTACTATTTCTCCACCATATTTATGGAGTACAGGTGACACCTCTGAATATGTCGTTTACTATCCCCCATCAGGGATAACACGGGATACAATTACTCTTTATTACGAAAACAATTGTGATTATGTTGATACGTTATATGTTGACATTGGAATTTTGGACGCTATTCCAAGCATTACTACACCACTGCCGTTGTGCTATTACGATACTGCATCAATCAACGTCTCTGTAAATGGGTCGTTCCCTGCGTTTAGGATTAGTGTTAATGGAGATTCAATATGGCTATCTTGCGATACCTGCTTTTCTTTTGATGCTTATGCTTCAGATTCCTTTGATTTGTATATTAGCATAACTGATGCAGTTGGTTGTTCACTAAGCGATACATTGAATATTCCTGTTGTAAAAAGGCTAATTGTCTCCATACCAGATACTTCTATATGTGTGGAAGAAGACACTATTCTAATAATTCCTTCATATAATTTTAGTCGTTCTCCCTTGATGTACACATGGGATGCTGAACCGGGAATTATTTTAATTTGCGATACTTGCGATTCAGTCCTTGTGTCCGCTCAAGACTCCGGTAATGTTATAGTTAAAGTTACTGATGCTTTCTCCTGTCAGTATTATGATACTGCCTATATAAATATACTCCCAAGGCCTGTGTTTTATTTATATGATACCCCGGTGTGTTATCACGATAGTGTAGTTTTACAAGTTCCTCCTTCCTATGGAATGCCATACAATAGGGTAGAGATAGCACCTTCACAGTTTGTATTGTGCGATACCTGTGCTATTACCAAAGTGTTCTTTCCTGATACTCCTATCTATGTTTCGGTTTTTATAGAAAATAAATGGGGATGCACGTGGCGGGATACGATGCAATTTGATGTGTCATATCCAGACTTTGACTATATTGCTCTCCCAGAAATACCTCTTTGTTATGGTGAAGAGGGAACTCTGGGAATTACTCCAACAGGAACATGGACCCCTTATACATATCAAATATCTGCTGATGGAAATGTAATAGTAAACTGTGACACATGTGCAATTACTTCAGTAGTGGGATTTGATTCCGCTACCATAGAGATTAAAGTTACTGATGCGTTGGGTTGTGTCCTCACTGATTCGGTGTTTGTTCCAGTATTACCTGAATTGAAAGTCGCCATTCCGGATACGGAAGTTTGCTACGGAACCCAATATGTTGTATTGAAACCAAATGTGGAAAATGCAATCACCACTCTGGAATACCTGTGGATAGTAAGTAATACAGACTTTGAGTGTGCAACTTGTGATTCAGTATCTCTGAAACCTGAGGCTACTAGTACTGTTATCGTGCTGATAAAAGATTCTTTTGGTTGCATTGCCTCTGATACAGCTCTATTTACTGTCCTTCCGGCACCAAAGTTTTACTTAAATGATACTATTATATGCTGGCATGATACTCCTCAGATAACCCTCAATATCTCTCATTATGTAGATTACTCTGTTATGTGGAATTCATATCCCCAGATTATAAATTGTGATTCATGTAGGGAAGTAAGTATAATTCCAATAGATGATTTGCAACTAATAGCAAGGACAAAGGATGTTAAAGGATGTGAATGGAGTGATTCCATGTTTGTATACGTTGATTACGGTCCCTATTTGGAAATTTTGGGAGATACTGTTGTGTATGAAGGAACAACTGTTAATTTGCAACTGAGTACTGATGCTAATTATTATTTCTGGACTATAAGCAATCGTCCTTTCGCTTATAATGAAAATACTTTTTCGGTTCCTTCTGGTTTATTAAAAGATTCTACTCTCATTGTTGCTTATGGTTATGATGAAAAAGGTTGTCAAATAGCAGATAGTGTGTTCATAAGAATATTGGAGGTATCTTGTGATAGTACTTTATTTGTACCCAACGCTTTCACGCCCAATGACGATGGTTTAAATGATGAGTTTAGATTATATTCTGTCAATCCGTTTGTGAAAGTCTTGAAATGGGAGGTAAGGAATCAATGGGGTGAATTGCTATTTTCTGCGAGTGATGTGGAATTTGATAGCAAAGGAAATAGCCTTGTTAGCTGGGATGCTACTTATCAGGGTAGGAAAGTTTTCCCTGATGTTTATGTTTATATGGTGCTATATCAATGTGAAGGAAAACAATTTCTCAAAAAAGAGATGTCTCTGTTTTGTATTAATATTAAAAAATACTGCAAATGTAAATGTTTGAGTAATAACTAATCCTTCTTTATAGGGATGTAGTCTGAGGCATTAGTTCAAAAATAAAAACAGGGCAGAACTCCCTACATTGCGGGAGCCTGCCCCTTCGGTGTTGGAGGAAGCGTAGCCCTATGCGGAGAGCGACGCTAAAAGACTGCAGGTCAATGGTGAAGGTCAAATCTGTCTAGCATCATCACTTTGTCCCATACTTTGACAAAATCCTTGATGAATTTCTCATTAGCATCATCGGCTCCATAAACTTCACAGATAGCCCTTAATTCTGGATCGTGACCAAGAATGAGGTCCACTCTGGTTGCTGTCCACACCTTCTCTCCAGTCTTTCTGTCGTATCCATAGTACAGGTATTTTTTGTCATCGGCTGGTTTCCATTCATAACGCATATCAAGCAGGTTAACAAAATATTGATTGTTGAGGACTCCTGGCGTTTTTGTTAATACTCCTGTATCGGAAAGGTCATATATAACACCAAGTGTTCTGAGGCCTGCAAGCAATACAACCATTTCGGGAACAGAAAGGGTTAACAAGTCTGCCTTGTCCACTAACCAGTGTTCTGCTGGAGCAGTCGTTCTATTAAAGTTATAATAATTACGGAAGCCATCGGCAACAGGTTCCAGAACACAGAATGACTCAACATCTGTGTGTTCATATCCTGCATCTACACGTCCTGGAGTGAAAGGAACTTTAATGTCATATCCTGCTTTTCTGATTGCTTCTTCAATACCTGCAATGCCACCTAAAACAATTAGGTCCGCAATGGTTATTCGTTTGTTTCCTGTTTGCTTGCTATTGAATTCTTCTTTTATCTTTTCATAAGTTGCTAAAACCCTACGAAGCACAGGAGGATTGTTAGCTTCCCAATCTATTTGTGGTTTAAGTCTTATTCTGGCTCCATTAACGCCGCCTCGTTTGTCAGAATTACGATATGTGGAGGCAGCAGCCCAGGCTACCAGAACTAATTCAGAAATTGTGTGTCCAGCAGAAAGGATTTTTCTCTTCAATTCCTCGGCATCCTTTTCATCAATAAGGTCAAAATCCCTTTCTGGTAAGGGGTCTTGCCATAGAAAGGTTTCCTTGGGCACTTCCGGTCCAACATATCTGGTGGGGGGTCCCATATCTCTATGTGTCAGTTTAAACCATGCTCGCGCAAATGCTTTCTCAAATTCTTCTGGATTTTCGTAGAATCTGCGTGCTATTTTCTCATAAATTGGGTCATAACGCAATGCCAGGTCTGTAGTGAGCATCATTGGGGGATGTTTCTTATCTGGATCGAATGCATCAGGAACAGTCTTAACATCTTGTTTAGGTTTCCACTGCCAGCCGCCAGCGGGACTCTTTACTGGTTCCCAGTCATATTCAAAAAGATGCTTGAAGAAATCGTGGCTCCACTTAGTGGGCGTCGTCGTCCATGAGCCCTCTAAACCACTGGTGAAGGTGTGCTCTGAATGTCCTTTGCCATATTTGTTTTTCCAGCCTAGCCCCATGCTTTCAACGTCCTCTGCCAGCGGTTCTGGACCAACATATTCCTTGGGCACTGCACCATGTGCTTTTCCGAAAGAGTGTCCTCCTGCAATCAAAGCTACTGTCTCCTCATCGTTCATTCCCATTCTTGCAAAGGAATCTCTTATTTCCTTTGCCGCTGCAACAGGGTCAGGTTTGCCACCAGGTCCTTCTGGATTGACATATATTAATCCCATTTGAGTCGCTGCCAGCGGTGCGTCCAACTTACCATCTTCACTGTGCCTCTTGTCGTCAAGCCATTCTTCCTCTGGTCCCCAAAATACATTATCCTCTGCTTCATATACATCTTCTCTCCCTCCTGAAAAGCCCAGGGTCTTAAAGCCCATTGACTCCATTGCTACATTGCCTGCCAGTATGATAAGGTCTGCCCAGGATATCCGTTTTCCGTATTTCTTCTTAATGGGCCAGAGAAGCCTTATAGCTTTATCCAAATTAGCATTGTCGGGCCAACCAATTCGGGGACCAAATCGGATGGAACCAGTGTTAGCACCTCCTCTGCCGTCAAAAACACGGTATGAACCAGCGCTATGCCATGCCAATCTAATAAATAATCCCCCATAGTGACCAAAATCAGCGGGCCACCAGTCCTGTGATTCGGTCATTAGCTTTTTAAGGTCTTCCTTAAGAGCCCAGTAATCCAGTTTTTTGAATTCCTCAACGTAATTGAAGTCTTTGTCCATTGGATTGGACTTCTCCGAGTGTTTCCTTAAAACATCTAACCGGGGAAGGTTTGGATACTTCTGATAAATTGGGGGTGCTTGTGAAGCAGTTGCCTTAATGACCACATCATGGAATGGGCAACCATTGGATTTGCCATTGTTCATCCCTTGTGCTTCCTGGATTTGCTTTTTCTCTTGCATGGCTATGTGATTTTCATTTACAAAGTTATGAAAATTTAGATTAAGTTCAAATTAATGAAACAATAATGCACCCATCCCAGTTCCCTACAGTGCAATTATTCCCTGCTTTGACTTCCTCTATCCAATTAATACCGTAACTTTACCTCAGGATTTTAAAAGGGATTTTAATGTTAACAGTTGATGTTTTATTAGGGCTTCAATGGGGAGATGAAGGAAAAGGAAAAGTTGTTCATGCTATCGCTGATCAATATGACGTGGTGGCTCGGTTTCAAGGAGGTCCTAATGCTGGACATACCATCTATGTGGATAATAAAAAAATAATACTTCATCATTTGCCTTCTGGCATAGCATCATCAACCAAGTATAACGTGGTTGGTGCTGGTATGGTAGTTGACCCTATTACACTCAAAAGTGAGATTGAAGCATTACAGGAAGTATTATCAGATGTTACAGATAGACTATTTATTTCTTATCGTTCATCGTTGATTATGCCTACTCACATTTTGCTTGACCGTGCCAGTGAGCGTGCCAAAGGTAAAGCCTCAATTGGGTCAACGCAAAGAGGAATAGCCCCTTCATATATGGACAGAACAGGACGTAATGCTATCCGAATGGTTGATATACAAAGAAAAGGCTTTGAACAGATGTATAGTCGTTTGAAAGAAAAGCATCTGAAACTTCTTAAGGTTTATGATAGTGAAGACCTTGTAGATAGCTTGCCTAAAATGGAGGAACAATGGTTTGAAGCAATAGAATTTATTAGAGGATTGAAGTTCATTGACGAACCGTATTTCTGGGAAGAACTTGGTGATGCTCGTGTGCTTGCCGAAGGAGCACAGGGAACCATGCTTGACATCCAATGGGGGACATATCCTTATGTAACGTCTTCAAGCACTATTACAGGTTCTGTGTCAATCGGACTGGCTATTCCTCCTCACTACATAAAAAAGGTTATTGGTGTGTTTAAAGCATATACGACACGGGTGGGCAACGGTCCTTTCCCTACTGAAATGCCCCAAGAGATCGCAAACAAAATAAGAGAAAAAGGGGGAGAGTATGGTTCAACAACAGGGAGACCACGACGCTGTGGTTGGCTTGACCTCGTTACCCTTAAATATGCAACTATGATAAATGGAGTCACTGAACTGGTCATTACAAAAGCTGACGTATTGACTGGCTTTGAACCTCTGAAGGTTGCCGTGGTTTATGAAGTTAATGGGCATCAAACCTCTAAAGTGGTGCCATATTTAGAAGATGTTAAACCTATATATAGAGACTTTCCATCTTGGAGTAAAATAGATACAAGCGATAATAACTTTATGGCTTTTGTTGGATTTATAGAGAAATTTCTTGGAGTACCGGTAACAAAAGTGTCCTACGGACCACGTAAAGAACAGATGCTAGAACTGGATTCCCTGGGAACCATAATTATATAAGTCAAGTTCACATAATAAAAACCTGATCAGCAATGTATACTACAGGAATTGGACAGGATGAATTGAAATTCTGGGAAGAAGAGGTTGTGAAAGCCAGTCAGGAAAAGCCAGTTATTGTTGATTTTTGGGCACCATGGTGTGGTCCCTGTCAGTATATAGGTCCTGTTTTGGAACGCCTTCATGCACAAGCAGGTGGCAAATGGAAATTAGTAAAGGTCAATGTGGATGAGATGCCCATTTTGGCACAAAAATTTGGTATTCATAGCATTCCTACAATAAAAGCATTTTATAAAGGTCAAGAAGTAGATACTATTATGGGGGCTTTGCCAGAGCCCCAATTAAAACAATGGATAGAAAGTATTTTACCTGACTCTTCTTCTCAGCAAATCAAACAAATACTACAAGATTTTGAAAAGGGCAACGTAACTTCAGAACATGTTTCCGTGCTGGAGCAACTTTATGCCCAGGAGCCATCCAATCTGGATGTAAAATATCTACTTGCCAGAGCAACTATAATGGACAATCCTCAATTTGCAAAGACTTTACTGAATGGTTTTGATGAGAGCTATGAACATTTCTTAAAGGTGAAAGCCCTAAGGACTGTGGCGGAATTTCTATCATCTGATCCAGATCAGTTGCCCGAAGGTTCAGTTAAGGATATAATGAAGCAGATTCACAGTGCTTTACATGAAAAGGACATTGAGAGAGCTATCAAATTAATTCTTGACGCTTTGATGGAAGATAAAACTTATGCAAATGGATTACCTAAAGAATTAGGCTTGGGAATATTTGCTTATCTTGGTGATGAGCATCCATTAACTCAGAAATACAGACGCAGGTTTAATATGCTGTTATTCTAAGTCTTTCGCCATATAAGGTGGATGAGTGAAGCGGGACCCCTGTGTCCTGTCCCCTCGTGCAAGACTCGCTCTTCCGTTTCAAGGAGAATAATTTGCCCGTCTTGAAAGCTGTTCCTTAGTTCCTCTAATGTTGGCATATATTCGTAAAAGGGTGGACCCCCGCTGGTAAATTTGTGAAGACGTTGAAGGGGAGAAAACCATTCCCCAAGAAATATACCATTTGACTTAAGCAGTTCTTTGATTCTGGTATATAAAGTTTGTCGTTTTTCAGGGGGAGCATGAAAGAATGTTGTTATGATGCCGTCATATTTGTATTTCGGATCCCACGATAGTGCATCAGTGCAATAGAAGTTGACTTTTACCCCTGCCTCTTTTGCTAACTGTTTCCCTTTCTCTATTGCCACTTCGGAAGAGTCAATGGCGTCAACAGAAAATCCCTGTTTTGCTAAGAATACAGAGTTTCTGCCTTCGCCACATGCTAACTCAAGAACCTTGCCGTGCTTAGGAATTAGATTACAAAACCTCTTTATAAAATCATTGGGTTCACGTCCGTAGAAAAATTCATCTCGATCATATATTTCGTTCCAGTCAATCATTGCAGTGCTAAGTTATAAACTTTGTGCAAAAACTCAGGATTTCCACATGCAAATTTCCAGTAATCCTCAAGATATTCACTGCTGTGCGGTCCCATATTAAAAAGAAGGTCTATTATTGATAAGTTCGGCACAAAACCTGTTAATTCCTGAAAATGTTGAACATACTGAGGCATGTGCGGGTCCCTAATGTCTAGCAGTTTCCTGTAGGGAATCCAGTGCCAACGCAAGTCAATTTGTGCATAAGGAAAATTCTTACTAAATTTTTCCACTATTACAATTTCTATTGGTATTGCTAATTTATCAATTAGCCAATGAATAAGTGTAACGTTAAGTTCAGCTATTGTATTCCATTGCTTAACACGAATGAGTTCTTTTATTTCCTCTTCATAAAATTCAAAAAAGGGGGAAGCTCTGTATGAAGCAGAAATGCCTAAAAAATGTCTTATGTGCCAGTTATGACTATAATCTAACTGCAGGTCTTTTAAGGGTGTTCTGCTTCGTCCTTCTCGTTTTGTGTTGACTATTAGCAACATAGGACCATTGGCTTGTAAAATAAAGGCTTTGTTTATATACGACCTCTTTTCAAAGTGCATTGATATATCAATGTATAGTTTACCACCGTTTACCAGAGGGGCAAAGAGGGGGATTGGTGGCAGATACATTGCAGGTGCTATAATATTGATTTTGTCAAATTTCATTTAATACAGGTTTTTGAATAAGCCCCGACTTAATAAAGCTTTCTGCTATCAATATGTCTTGAGGATACGTGATTTTAATGTTCGTTCTGCTCCCTTCTACAATATTAACATTTGTGCCGAATAAAGACGCTTCGTCAGTCCTATAATTGCCAGAAACTTGTTTTAATTTGTTAAGCAAGTCTTTCAGATAAAAGCCCTGAGGTGTTTGAATCAAAAAGACATCTTTCCTGTCAATTGGTTTATTTCCTGATTCAGTTTGTATTCTGACCGAATCGGAAGGTTGAATAGCAGGAACAGAAGCTTTTTGTCTCTCTATTGCACCATAAATCCTTTTGATTAATTCTTCTGATACAAAGGGTCTAACTCCATCATGAATAAGAACCTTACAATCCACATCCCCTACTATTTCTCTAATTTTTACTAAGCCCTTGTAAACAGATTCCTGCCGATGAGCCCCCCCTTCAACTACCAAATCACAAAGAGGAAGAAATTCTTTTAAAATATCTTTTGTTAGCTCAATCAGTTCATCTTCCCGTGGAATAGTAAGTGCTATCTTGCTATCTGGCAGTGCCTTCTTAAACCTTAGAATAGACCAAGCAATCACAGGAATGTCGTCTAAATCAACAAACTGTTTAGGAATTTGGCTTTTAAAGCGAGTTCCTCTACCACTTCCTACTATTAATACCCATGTCACTGCTTAAAGAATTAGCATAGCATCACCATAACTCAGAAAACGATATTTTTGTTTTATTGCTTCTTCATAAGCTTTGAATAGTAATTCGCGTCCTGCAAATGTAGCGGTCATAATTATGTTAGTACTTTGTGGCTGATGGAAGTTCGTAACCATCGCTTTCACGATTCTGAACTTGAAACCCGGATAAATAAAAAGATTCGTCCATCCTTCTGTTGGCAAGACAAAACCATCGGCACTGACAGAGCTTTCAAGCGCTCGTACTACTGATGTGCCAACAGCTACAACCCGCTTGCCCTGTTCCAATGCCCTGTTTATTACCTTTGCTGCCTCAGGGGTGATTCTAAAAAACTCTGCATCAAGTTGAAACTTTTTCAGGTCCTCAACATTTATGGGATTGAAAGATGCAACACCTATATGCAAGGTTATTTCTACAAGGTCTATATCGTGTAGATACAGTCGTTTGCAGAGGGTTTCTGTAAAGTGCAGAGCAGAGGTGTGAGCCGCAACGCCATATTCCTCTTCATCCTTAGCAAAAATGGTTTGATACCACACTCTGTCTCTATCGTCTGGCATCCGTTTCATATATGGGGGAATAGGCATATAACCTACTTCTCGCAATAAATCTCGTAAATCCTTTGAATTACCACTGTAAAGGAAGCGTATTGTTCTGCCCCTGCTTGTAGTGTTGTCAATAACTTCTGCTACTAACGAATCATCTTTTATGCCCTCAAGAAGATGGGGCGCTTCTTTCTGAAGGCGTTTCTTAACTTTATTAGGAATAGGAAAGATAATCTTGTTACCAACTCTGACTTTTCTTGCAGGGCTAACCACGGTGTCCCACAAATGTAGTTCGGGGTCAAGTTCTCTGAGTAGAAGAATTTCTATATTGGCGTTGGTTCGCTCCTTGATTCCATAGAGGCGGGCAGGAAAGACTTTAACATTGTTAACCACTACAACATCCCCTGGGTCAAGAAACTTATACAAATCCTTAAAATAAGCGTGTGTTATTTCTCCTGTTGCCCTGTTTAAAACAAGCAATCTTGCGTCATCTCTGAATTTTCCTTCCTCTGCCTCAATAGGAACATCAGCAATCAGTTCCTTGGGAAGGTTATAATCATAGTCGCTTTTCTTTATCATTGCCACGACAAATCTTATTTTTTCAATATAAAAGAACGTTCACAGATGGACAAAGTTCCCTTCGTGCTTTTAAATAAAGGGAAAAATGAGCGTGTGAAAATAATCAAGCTTCCGGCACTACTTCAAATGTGAAGTTAATTATAAAATCAGGCTTAATCTTAATTCTGGCACTATATGTTCCCGGTGTTTTAACCTCTTCGAGAATTTCAATATTTTTCCTATCAACGTCAAAACCTGTTTGTTCCTTCAATGCCTGAGCCAATAATAAAGCATTGACGCTACCAAATATTTTGTTATTGCTTCCCACTTTCACAGGAATCGTAATAACCTTGCCTTTGAGAACTTCTCGCAGTTCCTCAGCTTTCTTAAGTTCCTTCTGCCTTTCTGCTTCTATCTTGGCTAACATCTGCTCTCTCCACTTCAGGTTGCGCTCTGAAGCCTCTACTGCTAATCTCTTTGGAATTAGATAATTCCTTGCATATCCAGCGGCAACATGCACTATATCTAGTTTATTGCCCAAGGTGTCCACGTCTTCTACTAAAATAACTGGTATTTTCTTCCCCATGGCTCAATTTATTTGTTATTGACGTATTGAGAAATATCTGATGTTACAAATGGTAGAAGTCCGAGAATCCTTGCCCTTTTGATTGCTGCCGCCACCCTCCTTTGCCACTTTTTCTTGTTTCCTGTGATGCGACGCGGCAAAATTCTGCCTTGAGGACTCAGGAAACGAACAAGGAACTCAACATCCTTGTGGTCAACATGCTTAATGCCGTACTTGGTAAAGCGACAATATTTCTTTGGTCGCTTTCGCTCTATCCGTGGCGGTAGAACGTATTTTATCTCTGTTGTCTTTTGCTCCTGTCCGTTGGTGTTCTCTACGTTCATTGGCATATATCTTCCTTATTTAGTTTTAACGGCTTTTGATTCTTTTTCTTTGCTTTTGCTCTGTTCCTCTTTAATTCTTTTTCGCCATCTTTCGTTCCATTCGATGGCATACTT
The DNA here is from genome assembly GCA_015490475.1 of Bacteroidota bacterium. Taxonomy (GTDB): domain Bacteria; phylum Bacteroidota; class Bacteroidia; order JAADEI01; family JAADEI01; genus JAADEI01. The sequence continues at coordinate 2,675 of WFXT01000276.1, read as the reverse complement.
ATCCAACTTTGTTGTGAGAAATCTCAGAATTCTCTCATCACGCAAGTATTCTGTTTCTAATTCCTGTATGAGATGGCTTGGGGCATCAAATTCAACTACGAAATATCTCCCGTATTCCTTCTTTTTGATGGGATAAGCAAACTTTTTCCTTCCCCAATCTACAACAGCCACTATCTTAGCACCATGTTCTTTGAGCCAACCAATAAATTTATCCGCTGTTGATTTAACCTCTTCTTCGGGCAAGCCAGCATCCACTATGAAAATTGTCTCGTATCTGTTTATCCTTTCCATTTTCCACATTTTAATTTCATCTTGCAAAGTTACGATGATTTTTCAATTTGTGAATGAATGGTCCAACACGACAGGTCAAAAAGTAAGTTGACAATCAAATCAATTTCAAAGGAAAACTTGTTGCCTCCCTCTACTATGTCAAAACCAATTATTCTCTTGCCCTTTTTTACTAATTGTTTGATAAAAAATGTGGCGTGTGCATAGCTTAAACCTCCTGGCACTGGGGTTCCCGTACTTGGACACAAAGAAGGTTCAAGTACGTCAATATCAAAAGTTATATACACATCATCTGCCTCAATTGTTGAAATGATATTGTCAACTAATTTTTCCCATGAAATGCCAGCAAATAAATTAGTCCACAGCTTGTGTGCAGTAAATAAGGAGACTTTTTCTTTCTGACTTATGGCTTCAAATTCAGCGGGCGACATGCTTCTTATTCCAACACTTGTGATGCTTCTAACATTGCTATGTTCACTGATATGATACATAGCAGAGGCATGAGTATATTTCATTCCAGCATAGGACTTTCTCATGTCCGCATGCGCATCCAGATGTAATACAGAAATCGGCTTACTGTCTGCTATTGCATGTACCGCCCCTATAGAAATTGTATGTTCGCCGCCCACCAAACCTATTAATTTCCCTGCATCAAGATGCTTTTGAATGCTTTCTTTAACCTTTGTAAGCATCATGTTATTGGCTACGTCTAAATTCTTAGCAACATTTAATAGTTCCGGGGACCTGTTGGGGTCGGCACCAGTCCGTTCAAGAACATCAAAATATTGTCGTGCAATGGGTGAATAATTATTTGAATGCTTTTTTAGAAACATCAGAGAAGGGTCCCACGCTATTCCTTTTTGCCATGGTGTTCCAAGCTCTGGGTGAAACAAGTCTATTTGGTTAGAAGCAAGTAATACCTGTTCAGGGGTGTTAGAAGTTCCTCCCTTATATGTTACTGTAACTTCCCATGGAACGCCTATAATAACCAACGAAGCCTCTTCAATAGTGTAGGGCAAACCAAATAAAAGCCCTCTTTTACTTACTTCCTCCGGATTGAACCTGTCTCCTTCTGACATATAAACTGTTATGCGTGCTCCCTGACGTCAAGCATTTCCTTGACGAAGTTAGGCATAGCAAATGCCGCACGGTGGATTTCAGGGTTGTAATACCTCAATCTATGTTCATCTACGAATTGCCTTGCTTTCTCATCATCAAAGTCTCTGAGGGGATGCCTTTCCCCTTTTATTGCCATTGCGAAGCTCCACATCCCTGTGGGATAAGTGGGTATGAACACGAAGTATGGAAAAACTCTTTCTTCGCTATAAATGTCTTCAAGCATGTCATAAAAATCAATAAATAAGTCTGGTTTAAAGAATGGCGATTCACTTTGAGCAATCATTATGCCTCCACTTTCAAGAATTCTGTATATATTCCTGTGAAACTCCGTGGAAAAAAGTCCTTTTGAAGGACCTACTGGGTCCGAGGAATCAACAATGACAAGGTCATAATGTTCACTGTCAGCACTGTGAACGAACTTTATACCATCGGTATGATGAATATGAACCCGCTCATCATCTAAAGCATAAGAGATTGATGGAAGATATTTACGTGCTGCTTCAACAACTTCTTTGTCTATTTCCACTACATCAATGTGTTTAACATGAGTGTATCTGCATAGCTCACGGACGGTGCCTCCATCCCCACCACCTACAATGAGTATCCTCTCAGCATCTTCACCTAATAATTGCATTGCGGGATGAACAATCATTTCGTGATAAACAAATTCGTCTTTCTCTGAAGTTTGAACAATTCCATCCAGAACGAGCATCTTTCCATAAGCATAAGTGTCATAGATTTCTATCCTCTGATATTCTGATTGTTTTCTGAACACCACATCGCCACGATGCCTGAATGATTGGGCAATGTAGTCATGTCTTTCTGTAAACCATACATTACGAGTAATAGTGGGGCTTAACACCTGTTGTGGATAGCCATTTTCTGATAATTCCCAGCCTGGGTATTTGCTCAAAATGTCTAATTGTCCCCGGTGCATTTCCAGTGCTGCACCACTTTCTGCCTCTAATGCTTTTTTCAAATAATGGTATGCAGCCCATGGGTCAACAGGCTCTCCACAGGTGAATATGTCCACTGCCGCATATCCATACTCTGGCCATGTGTGTATCGCCAGATGACTCTCTTGAACAACAACGACTCCCGAAACGCCAAATGGCGAAAAGTGGTGGAACGTTGAGTTTATAATGGTGGCTCCTGCTTTTTCCGCAGCAGTAAGCATAGCGTGTTCAATAGCAACAACATCATTGAGTATTTCTGGCGAACAACCAAAGAACTCTACTAAAACGTGCCTTCCAAGAGAATCTCTGGAC
>WFXT01000275.1 GCA_015490475.1 Bacteroidota bacterium | reverse complement strand
TTAACGAAGACGGAACTTATATTTTGACAAGAAATGTTTCTGCGACATTCACACAGAATTCAGATAGCTGCATGTCTTTAACTCTCCCTATTTCAGATGTTGACACAACCAAGGGGACATGGGTTGTTGTCGGTAAAGATAAGTTGATACTGAAAGAGTCTGGCTCTAACGAACAGGCAGAATGCACTATTGTAAAGCTCAAACGAAAAAAGATGGTTTTGAAGTGTCCTTGCACTCAAGACTGTCAAATTGACCTTCTTGAGGATGGAGATGTAGATTATGTATGGCAAGAAACAGAATTTGTCCTTGAGAAAAATTAAAAAAGATAAGGTAAAACGACTTTACTAATTTTGACGTATCTTTGTTGGGTAAGAACCTGATAAACTAAAATGTGTGAAGTATGAAGGCAATTTTACCTTTTTTAGTATGGTTATTAGTATTTTCGCCGTTGCCAGCATTAGCACAGTTGGAGGCTGGATTTACTATAGGAGTGGCTAATGCCTTTACAGACTTAGGAGGGGGACGTGATATAGGTAAGTTCGGCATTAAAGACCTTGACATTGCAGCTACTAGACCTGCTCTTGGTGGATTTCTCAGGCAAACACCAAGTCCATATTTTTCATGGCGAATACAATTATCGTTGGCATGGTTGACAGGCGATGACGATTTTGTTCCTACCAATATCAGTGGTGCTCATCTGGCACGATGGTATAGAAATCAAGATTTCAAGACTGCCCTTGTGGAGTTGGCTTTCTTGGGAGAATTTAATATACTTCGCTTTGAACATGGTAGATATAGGTATCGCCACACCCCCTATGCAGTTGCAGGGTTTGCTTTGTTCTGGTTTGACCCCAGGGCAAGAGATGGGACCCGCCTCAAGCCTTTGCGAACCGAAGGACAAGGATTGCCTCAATATCCTGATAGGAAGCCATACGCCTCAATTCAACCAGCAATTCCATTAGGATTTGGTTATAAGTATAATATAAACAAAAATTGGACAATTGGATTTGAGTTGGTTATGAAATTTACTTTCACTGATTATCTTGATGATGTGAGTAAGACTTATCCAGATCCGGCTTATTATTATCAAGAATTTCCCGAGGAACAAGCTCAGGTCATGGATGCTTATTCAAATAGGTGGCGTGAACGATGTGAAACGGGCGATTGTCTAGTTTTCTTGCCCGGAGACCAACGTGGAGATCCCACTGACTATGACCATTATGGTTTCTTGGGAATGATCACAATAAGCTATCTTGTCCAACAGGGTAAGCTTTATTGTCCTAAGTTCTAACTAATTTTGATGAAGTGAATAACTGGTCAGAAGACTTAATATATTGCACAGCATGTCCAAGACTTGTGAAGTGGCGTGTTGAAGCTTCTTTTAAAAAGCCAAAGCGCTTTAAACACTGGATTTACTGGGCTCGTCCCATGCTGGGATTTGGTGACCCAAATGCTCAATTATTGATAGTTGGTCTGGCACCGGCAGCTCATGGGGGCAATAGAACAGGGCGATTGTTTACTGGAGACCGTTCTGGTGAATGGCTTTTTGATGCTCTGTTTAAATTTGGCTTTGCCTCTCACCCTGTAAGTAGGCACTTTAATGATTCTTTACATCTCTTTGATGCTTATATAACTGCTGTTTGTAGATGTGCTCCGCCTCAAAACAAGCCAACTACTCAGGAACTTATTAATTGCCAGAAATTCTTAAAAGAAGACATTAACAAACTTACTAATTTGAAAGCAATCTTGACACTTGGAAATATAGCAACGACGTGGTTTGGAAAGGCAATAGGACATCGTCTAAAATTTAGACACGGATCAACGGAAACTGTTGAATGTTGCAACAGGCAAGTTACAGTCTTTATGTCATACCATCCTAGTCAGCAAAACACGTTTACTGGCAGGCTAACAAGGGAAATGTGGTATGAAGTGTTTAGGCAAATAAAGGAGTTCTTGGAACAAAAAAGTTAGAAACTATGCCACTTAAAAGGTGGCTTCAAGTTCATTATGAAGTTCCTCGTAGGAAAATAAAGCATTTTCTCAGATGGATAGAGTCGTTTCCTGTTTCAGGAATTGAAAGAAAACGACAATGTTTCATAGTATATATTGAACAGCATCAATTGTTAGATGATTTTTTATATCCGCGGTATGCTCGGTTAAAGAATGTGGCAACGATAGCGGAAAGGAATTGGAATCAAGAGTGGGAAAAGCATTATGAACCAGTTTTTGACCGTGAAAGTGGTCTATACATCAGGGCTCCTTTTCATAAACCAAATCCAGATGCTAAGTTTGAGGTAGTTATTGAACCAGGAATGGCTTTTGGCACAGGACACCATATTACCACGTTAACAATTGCTAAACTACTGTTGGAAATTCCTTGTGAAAACAAAAAAGTTCTGGATGTTGGATGTGGGAGTGGTATTCTTGGTATCATAGCGGCGAAGCGGGGTGCCAAGCAAGTCGTGGGAATAGATATTGATGAGAATGCTTTGCATAATGCTCAGCATAACGCTAATCTCAATAATGTATCAGTGGAATTATATAATGACTGGATGCCTATAAAAGGGAAATTGTTTGACATAGTGGTCGCGAATATTGAATTAAATACGTTAATAGAATTTATGCCAAGGTTCAGAGATCATCTTAAGGAAGAAGGTATTCTTATCCTTAGTGGTATCATTAAAAAGCAGTTAAATCCCTTGGTGAAAAGTGCTAAACAACATAACTTTGAACCTATCTTGATAAAAGACACAGGGGAATGGCAAGTCCTACTGTTTTTTAAATCTTGTAAAAGAATGACAGATGAAGCGACAGATTCCTGAAGAGCTAAAACAGTTTTTGCTTGAACGAATAAAAGAGTCAAACTTTGTAACACATTTGGGTATTGAAGCAGAGGAATATGAGGTGGGACGGGTGTTATTAAGACTTCCTGTAAAGGATTTCATGGTTAATCCTTATGGGGTGCTCCATGGTGGTGTGATGACCACACTTGTTGACACAGCAATGGGCTTCGCAGCATTTACTACTATTAGGTTACCAGAGCGAGTGGCGGCAGGTGAATTAAACATCAATTTCCTCAGACCGGGAAAAGGAAGCAAAGTGTTATATGGCGAAGGTAAAGTCTACAAACGAGGCAAAAGGCTCATTTTCTGTGAAGGAATAGTATGGGATGATGTAAGTGAAGAGCCAATTATCCGTGCAACAAGTATAATGGTGGTATTTAAGCCTAATAGTGATTTGTGAGGGAATTGAAGAAAGTTATTGTAAAGGCTTCAGGTAAACTTGCTTATTCTTAATCTGCGTGGTGTCACCCAGATAGTACCAGCGAATTGCATGAGCATATTTACGCAGCGCATTATTCACCTGTTCTATGGTAGTGTTTTTAATCCATTCTGAATATAAGTCTGCTCGCTTCCAGTCTCCGGCAATCATCTGGTGTCTTACATAGGCACCAGCCATGCTTGCATTACCCTCCATTTGAAGGTAGAATCTTGTTCTCATAAGTTCTTTTGTGTTGCGAAACTCTTTTTCTGAAAACCCGTTTTCAATGACATCTTTGACGGTTCGCCACATGACAGATGCAGCAGAATCAGGAAGGGTTGAGCTGACATATAAAATTGCGTAGGGTGTTTTCATCACAGTAGTGTAGAAAGCAGCAGGTGCGTAAGATAAATTGCGTTTTGTTCTTATTTCAACGAACATTTTATCATCAAGTATTTCAAAGGCTAACCTGTATGGCACTTCATCAGGGGTGTTTAACCTGGGGGCGCCAATTATACCTCTTAGATAATTTGTTGCCATGCCTTCCCGATGCATAGTGAATAGTTCGCTGTTTTCAAAGTGAATACGCTCGGGTAAGTGAAATTCAACTTTCATACTGCGATCAGGTAATTTGTTGAAAATAGGCCATTGTTTAATTTGTTCTTCCGAAATATCACCAACTACTGAAATAAATGCTCTTGACTTATCAACGAGCCTGTTCAAATAGTAGTCTTTTACCTTGTCATAGGTTAAATTTTGAAGGCTTCTGTTGGTGCCTTTGTGATATTTCTCATATTCATATCCTTTGAACATGTGGGTTATTGACCATATTCTGAGGGCATCATCTGGGTTAGCCCATTCGTTGTTAATCATTACCTTCTGACGACGTATTACTTTCTGGAATGATTTTTCGTCAAATAATGAATTGGTGAGAATCCCTCCAATTATAGATATTGCAGTGTCTATGTATTCTGAGGGTGCAGTGATAGCAAAACCACAATAGTGCCTTTGTGCCAGAGGGCTAACGCGAATTCCCAATTCAGCAAATAAGTCCTGCATCTGGTCACCGGGAAGCGAAGGGATTCCGCTTTCATAGGCTGTATGAATAGCAGTGAATTCTATACCTGCTTCAGTAGAGTCATAATTTGCCACACCACCATAAAAGACTATGTATGCAGAAACGAGACCGTTGGGTACAGGTCTGAAAACAACAGGTACACCGTTGACACTAAATTCTTTGGCTTGTTGTGCTTCGGTGCTTAGAACTGACACAAGCACCGCAGAAAGAAAGGTTAAAAATCTTGCTTTCATGATTCTATTTTTTGAAGTTTTACTGATATTCCCTTTTGGTCAGATGCCACAGCCTTAACTTTGAACCTGTTTTTTTCAACTCCGAACAATCCTGCATTGTTAGTTAGGAATTGCTGATAGGCATTAGCAATTTCATTGAGGTTGTCCTTGTCTGAATGGATAGTAACAACTAACCTTCTGTCGGGATTAATGCGTAGCAAGAATAACCAGTCTCGCATTGCGTTTGCATATTTTATGGTGTCGTCAGCTCCTTCAGGAATCCACTTATATTGATAATCGTAATAAGTATCTCTGATTACATGAATTTTGTCTATCATTTGCACCATCTGAGGGGGAACCAGGATCCCTTCCACCCAATTAGTTCCATAGATATATTTATCAATGAATCGCTTTATGTCTTCACGAGTGACTTGTTTTATTTTTTCTGGATATGTTGTGAAGTAATCTGGATTTGCTACTGCCCACCAGAAGGTAAATGTATGAATTAGCTGGGATGCCCTTTCAAAACTGTATTTCCAATCGTTAATCAAGATTTTCTTTGCCCTTTCAAGTTGTTCATCTGTGAAATAGTCGGGATCTGCCCATTTTTTCACTTCTAGTCGCAACTTGACAATTGCTTCATTCAACTTGGAAGGATTTGGTACTGCGTAAATGCTAATAGGCCCTGTAAACCTACTGGTTTGATAGCTGGCTGATATTTGCAGAAAGTATCCACTATCTACGAGGCTCTTCTGGAACCTGCTTGTTTTTTGCTCCAATATTGAAAAGAATACATCTGCGGCATAGGTGGCTTCAATATCTTCTATAGTGCCAGGTCCTTGCCATGCTTTCATAAACATGGGCATTCTCGCTATCTCACGTTGTTCAATGAAGGTAACATTATGTGGCACGGGCTTGAACCGAGGTATGGGATATTTTTTGAAAATGTCAAAATTGCTTGGTTGCCAAGAGCCAAGATACTTTTCTGCGGCACGAAACACAGAGTCGGGATTAACATCTCCTGCTACAACCAGAATAGAGTTGTTAGGATAATAATATCTGTTCTTGATTTTACGCATTATCTCAGATGTTGCATTCAGGATAACATCATAGTTGCCAATAGCATTCTTGCGAGTGATGAGGTTCTGCCATAAATACTTATTCCTCCTGAAGTAAAGATGCCAGAAGGGATTTGATTCAAGTCTCTGAAATTCGCCTGCTACAACAACATTTTCTTTCTTCATTTCCACTGAATCAAATAAAGGGAATTGAATAGCATAGGACATAAATTCTATTCCTTCTCGCCAGTTATCAGAAGGCATGGTAAAAAAATAATTTACTCTCTCATCACTGGTGGTGCCGTTAAATACTATGCCAAGTTCTTTTACTCTGTCCATAAATTCTTCCTGTGACTGATACTTTTTGTTTGCCTTGAAAAACATGTGTTCGTATAAGTGAGAGAGCCCATCAAGACTTGAATCTTCTGTAAACGCACCATTATGTACTGCTATCTCAACTGTTACAAGGGGCACAGAATGGTCTTCAATGACAACCACTTCCAGACCGTTAGGCAGTTTTTTGTAGTGAAAATTTTCTGGCAGTTTTGGAACATCATACGTCAAATGGGCAGGAAACATTTCATAGTATAAGTTGTTCCATAATGTGTCTGGCATTTTAGTGGGCTCAACTTCCTTCTGGCTTTTTTTGAATATGCCACAAGAGAACACACTTACAATGATGCTGCTTATCGTTAGACTCCGCAATAAACTTTTGTATGTCATTGCTGTATTTAATTTTCGGTTTGTGAATTTGATTGCTTAGACTTTTTCTTGTTGTGTTGTTGGGGATTGTTTCCTGTATTTTGAGGCTTTTTGTTTGTGTTCTGCTTAGGCTTCTGCTTCTGTTTCTCACCAACTATTTCTACAGTAAATCTGACATCTTCCAGTGGTCTATCATATCTGTCTCTTGGCAAATTGGCGATTTTTTCTGCCACTTCAATACCTTTGGTTATTTCTCCGAAAACTGTATATTGTCCATCTAAAAATGGGGTTCCTCCTTGATTCATATAAGTCCGTTTCTGCTCATCGGTGAATTTGATCCCGTTAGCTCGTTCTATTTTTTCCAGTTCTTTTTCTGTCCATTTTCTGCCTATTACTATATAGAATTGGCTTCCTGAAGAGCGACGTTCAGGATTGACCTGGTCTGGCAATCTGGCAGCAGCAACAGCACCTTTCTTGTGATAGAGATTAGGTTTAATCTCGGCAGGCAAGGTGTAGCCTGGACCCCCCTGCCCGAGGATTTCCCCTTTTTTAGCGTGTTTGGAATTAGGGTCACCACCTTGAATGACAAACCCAGGTATAACTCTATGAAACAGCAAACTGTCATAAAATCCTTCTCTGGCAAGTTTCAGGAAGTTTTCTGAATGAATAGGAGTTTCACAATAAAGTCTCATACGCATTGTGCCATATTGCGTGTGAATCAAGATAGGGGGATAGCAAGTGGTGTCCTGTGCTGCACTAACCATTCCAAGGAAGCACGTAACCAAAAAGAATATACGTTTCATAACACCTTTGTTTTAGCAAATTTATGGCACAATGATTAATAGGGGTATAGTAAGGAACTCTATTATTTGAGCATATTGTTAACCAATACAGCGGAAGTGAGGGCTCGTAGCTCAACTGGATAGAGCGCGGGACTACGGATCCCGAGGTTGTGGGTTCGAATCCCACCGAGCCCGCATTTAAGTCAATAGAATCAATTTGTTTCAACGGGCTCGTAGCTCAACTGGATAGAGCACGGGACTTCGGATCCCGGGGTTGTGGGTTCGAATCCCACCGAGCCCGCAATGTCTATGCTACTTATGATACATATTCCACATCAATCATTCCCTTGCCTTCCAGCTTTCTCCTGAGCATATCAAGTCCCATTAGGGCAGACTTGGTTATTACATCTAATCGTGAGCCAGAAAAGAGAAATTTCAGTGCATCCGTTCTGGTGTCGTTACCTACGGCTATCCATACTGTTCCTACTGGCTTTTGTGGGGTTCCGCCCGTTGGTCCTGCTATTCCAGAAGTGGCGATAGCCCAGTGGGAACCGATGACACGTCTCACGCCTGACACCATATGTTCAACGGTTTCCTTGCTCACTGCACCAACCGTTTTGAGGACTTCTTCTGGAACACCCAGAACCCTTTTCTTGACATCGTTGTGATAGGATACTACAGTGCCCAGGAAATAGTCACTACTACCCGGAATTGAAGTAATTTGATGGGCTAGATAACCACCGGTGCAACTTTCTGCGGTGGCAACCGTTTCGTTCCTGTTACGAAGCAATTCGCCCACTACCTGAGACAGAGGCTTGTCTTCAAGCGAGTATACTATATCTCCAAGTGCTTGGGCAAATTCTGAATGCCATTTGGAAATTTCCTCTTCTGCAATATTGTAGCCTCGTAAAACTATTTTAACTTCAATAAGGGATGGATAATAGCCCACTTGAATATTTTGAGGCAATAGGGCGGGTAATTCACCTAATAAATTACGGACTGCAGCTTCAGGTAGCCCAATAGTACGAATAACTTTGATAGTAAATTCTGGCAAATTGAATTTTTCTTTTAAAAGAGGAACTACACTTTGATTGAAGATTGCTTTCATTTCCCATGGCACTCCGGGTAACGCTATTATAACTTTTCCGTTTGTTTCAATCCATAGTCCTGGTGCAGAACCCTCAGGATTATATAAGGGTTTGCTCCCTTCTATTATTTCTGCTTGACTTTTCAAAATTTCAGGATTCTTGATGTGTTTTTTGTTAGCATATTCCAATACCCATTGCCATGCTTTTTCACTGAAAACAAGAGGCTTGTTTAAGAACTGTGCTATTGCAGGCTTTGTTCTATCGTCCTCTGTTGGTCCCAGCCCCCCTGTTGTAATCACTACGTCTGAGATAAGCAACAATTCCTTCAGGGCATATTGTATTTCGCTGTCGTCATCCGAAACGGTAATGTGTCGCTTGATTTTAAAACCAATGGAAGATAGTTGGCTGCCCAACCATGCTGAATTACTATCAAGAGTTCTGCCAATGAGGACTTCGTCACCAATGGTTAGTATGGAGGCTGTTGGTTCCCCAGTCATAGCTCTCTATGATTTTTTGCGTCCCTTATAGTAGGCAAATCCCGCTAATCCGAAGAGAACAATAAACCATAGGATAGAGCCTGCTAAACTTATTTTTCTACCAATTATGTAGCTATCAGGTTCAAATCTAAATTCAATTGTGTGTTCCCCAGCTGGTACACTCATTCCCCTCAGCACATAGTTCACTCTGACATGTGGAGCTGGTTTACCATCTATGTAACTTTTCCATCCTGGTTCATAATATATTTCTGAGAACACTGCAAATTGCTCAGTACGGCTTTTATATTTATAAACAAGTTTCATTGGAGAAAAGGAAACAAGCTGAATTGTAGCAGTTGTGTCTCTGTCTTTAGGAATTGGTTTGACAAACTCTTTATATTGTTTCCGTATTAATACTTGTTTAGAAGGTTCAAAAGTCAATAATGCTTCGTTTTCAGCCTTTGCGTCATCCTGCCACAAAATCTCATCAACAAACCAGGCAGGACCGGTAGCCAGTGGATTGAACATGGCCCTTGGTGGTCCCTGACCTTGGGTTCTTACTATAAACCATCTGGTGTTAAGCATACTATATGCTTTAATGTTATTTTTTGCCAAATGGTTATCAATAAGGTCTTGATAAATGCGGAGCCTTGCTGCTAAGTATCCACCCACACTATTGTAGTAATAAGGTGTTCTGGCATCGGTGAATGGATTTGTCGTCAGGTCTGCAACTCTGAAATATTGAGCAGTATCCTGCATTATAGTTTTGTCTGCTTCTGTTAACCTGAATCTTGGGTCAATTCTTGGCAGGTCCTCATAGGTGTATTTATCAACATAATCAGAATGCTTGAGATATCTGGATGCTACTCCGAGCAAGTCAAATAAGGTTAAAACTGCAATTACAGTAAATGCTGTAGAAAATTTCCATTTTCCCCTTAATGCAAACCACAATGCTCCAGCACCCAAAGTAATAATTACTAAGTTTCTGACGGCATCTATTCGTAGCATGTATTTGCGTTGTTCAACCAGCAGGTCTTGCAGAACAGGTGCGAATTGCCCATCCATGGGTCCTTTGAAGTCAAGCATGAAGAAAGAAGCAACGAGTAAGAATGCCAGAATACCCGCTGATATATACATAGATTTGCGTAATGCGTTGATCCTTTTTGAAATATCTATCTGTTCATTAGTCAGTGAATGGAACCCGAGGACAGCCAGAACGGGCAAAGTGAACTGGAGTATCAAAAAAGCCATCATGGGAGTTCGGAATTTATTAAAACCTGGTAGGTAATCAAATGCCAATTCCCAGAAGAAGAAGTTTTTACCCCATGCAAACATTAAGCCAACGATACTGGAAACTACGAGCCACCAGAAAAAGGCGTCCCGTTTTGCAAGAAATAGGGAGAGGATAGCACCGAAGATGATAAGTATGCCTATATAAACTGGTCCGTCTGTGAATGGCATATCGCCCCAGTAGGTTGGTGCATGACTAACAAATTGCTCAATTTGATTTTGTGGAACTCCCATCTTTGTTAATTCTTCGTATAGAGGTCCAGACTTGCCTACATCTTGATTTGAGCCTCCGCCCATTAAGTTGGGAACAAATAAAGTGAAAGTTTCAAATAGTCCATAGCTCCAGTTGGATGCATAATCCTTTTCTAATCCAGTGTTTTTCTTGTGCTGTGGGTCAACGAGTTCAGAAGCCATCCCTCGTATGCTGTGAGGCGTGTATTCATATAGCATCCATATTCTCATTGAAAAAGGCAGAATGGCTATTATAGCTAGAATTATTCCCACCAGAGACGCCTTTATTATGTTGTTGAACTGTTTTTTACGGACAAATTCTATCAGATACGTAATGCCCAATATTACTCCCATGATAAAAGCATAATACCATACCTGCTGATGGTTACCCGCTAATTCAGCCGTTAACCCTACCAAAAAGGCTACCCCTCCCCACAAGTAGTTTCCCCTTAAAAGCAAGATTATACTTAAGAATAGCAGAGGGAAAGCATACGCAGATTTAAGCTTTGTCATGTGCCCTGCCTCCAAGGATACAATATTAAATGTTGCAATAACGAAGGCGACGGACGCCATTGTTGCAAGGGACCAATCCCCCAGCTTTAAACCCCTGATAAACAGAAGCATGAGAATAAAGGCAATTGTGAAAAGTCCTATAGGTCTCATGAAAACGAAAATCTTAGCAATTAACCTAACTGGAAGCATTACAACGTCAGAGATTGTACTACCAGCGAAATAGGCGGGCATGCCAGAGAACATATGCCATGCCCATACAATTTCTTCCCCAGTCTTTTTGTGCCATTCTTGAGGTTGTCTTATTTGGGCTAAATAGTTTATTATATCAGGCATGAATAGGTCCTTTCCCATCAAAGCGGGCAAAGCAAGAACAACAATTATAGATAAAATGGCGAGGATAGGAAGCCAAAGTTCTCTTAAACGCATTTAATCTTTTTTGTCCTTAAAAGTAGGTAACCTTTTCAAACCGGAAGGATGGTGTCGCTGAACCCTTTTTATCCACAAAGGAAGAACAATGACTCCTGCTACCAAATAGGGATAGAATGATACCAAACGCCACAGGAAGGCAAGCAGGCTCGCAGCGCCTCTACTGACCATATCATACAACATTTCTACGAAGGTGGCTTCAGCGGCTCCACTACCACCAGGTGTCGGCGAAACCAGCAACAATACCCACATTACAGTTTGTCGGGCAACAAGGATTACATGTTCAAACAGGGAAAGAGTTCCAGCGAAAGCAACAACGACGGCATTCAGGTTGAGAAATCTGAACAACCAGCCCAGACCAGTAAGTCCTAAAAGCA
>WFXT01000274.1 GCA_015490475.1 Bacteroidota bacterium | reverse complement strand
GTATATGGCAGATAATAGTCCCGCTATAACCATGAAAGCACTTATCAATTGAGATATATAAAGCATAGCATTCAATCTATTGGCAAGCAAAAATGCAATAGAAGAAGGAATTACGAGTATAGACAGAAGTAATACTATTCCCACACTTTCAATAGCAATCACCGTTAGGATGGCTACTAATGCAGAGACACTATATTGCCATAATGCAGGATTCATTCTTATTGAATGAGCATATACTATGTCAAAGGTTGATATTGCAAGGGCTCTGTAACCAACAAAAGTGAAAATGACTACAGAAAGCCACATTATTACTGATAGAATAAACTGCTCGGGAATAAGAAAACTGTTTAGTTCAACTAAAGCAAATGGTATATACGATGCTTCGCCAAAAAGGACACATTCAGGGTCAAGGTCAACACTATACGTCCAGATGTCAATCATTAGTAATCCCAAAGCAAAAAGGAAGGTGAAAACAAGTCCCATAATGCCGTCTGGATACATTCTGCTTGTCCTTTGATGGAGCCATTCAATAGAGAGAGCAGTTATAACAGCAAGTGCAATAGCAAGCAATAAAAACCATTCATTGTCATAAAGACCGCCTATTAGATACCCAATTACAATAGCGGGTAATACGGCATGTGATATGGCGTCTCCAAGCATACCGAAGCCCTTTAAAACAATGAAAGAACCAAGCAGGGACGCAGTACTACTTACCAATAGCAAAACAATTGTTACCCAGAACCATTCCATGGAACAGGCTTTTTGTGTGGGTCGTATTGTTTATCTCTTAGCAGTTCATATAAGCGTTTTTCTACTTCAGGAGTGATGATGTGTTCAAGACTTTCGGCATAACTATGCACTCTTTCTGGGGCGATTTTGACTATTTCGCTCAGGTAGAGTTCCAACAATCTGTGCAATCTGGTTAAATGACGGGCTTTTTCAAGTCCTGCGGAAGTGAATGTCCATCGGGTTCCCTTTTTTTGAACGAATCCTTTCCATTCAAGGACCTTGAGTAGCAAAGTCCATGAGGGAGGTGGGTCATCGCACGTTTGCTTTAGTTCTTCAATAGTGAAGGCATATGACATGTTCCCTTTCTGTTCAAGCAATTTATATCCTGCCCGTAGAATGTTTTCCATGCCACGGGTCCATTTGAAAATTTGATAACGCAACTTGTGTAGAATAATACCATAATGCGGACTGAACATGATTGTTAGAAGTCCGATTAATCCAGCAGAAAACACAATTAAAGGTCCTGTGGATAATCCTTCTATACTGGCAGAGATGAATCCGCCGAGAACAGCAAGAGCAGAACCGCTAAACCCAGCAATTAGTAAAGTTGTGTGCAAACGGGTTGAAAAGTAACGCCCTATTAAAGCAGGTGCAATAAGCAAACCAACAGCAAGCACTACCCCAGAGATGTAAGCAGTTAATAGTATTCCAGAGGCAGTAATTATTAAGAGAATTTTTCTGATTATTCCAACAGGGAGATGTTGTGTGTATCCAAATACAGAGTCAAATCCTGTGAAAAACCAACCCCTATAAAATCCCCAGATAAACAGTGAGCCTATTACCGACGCAATAACCATATAGGGAACTTCATTGGGTAGTATGGCAGACACTTCCCCAAGCAATAGAGTATTTAAAATGGCTTTGTCAACATCGGGAATTCTTTGAGCGACGGCAAGGAAAGATATTCCAAGGGCAAACATAAATGCCAGCACTATTCCTAAAATAACATCATCTTTTAAAGGAGTGTTTGTTCTTATGAATTCAATCAGAATAGCAGATAAAATTGTTGATGCGAAGGCACCGGCAATGAGCATTGGGAATGAAGCATCCATAAATATTAGAAAGACAAATGCTGAACCAGCAAGAACAGAGTGGGAAAGCACGTCCCCAATGAGGACCCTGTGATGCACAAGCAAGATTGCCCCCATCAACCCACTAAACCAACCGATGAAAGCAAGTGCTATCAGTATGTGTATAGGTAAATCTATTATCATCTGGTTGGCTTTTCTTTCAGAGAAGATAATCTCTGACTGAGTCGTGCAAGAACCGGCAGATGTCCACCATAAGCCCGTTCAATGTTTTCCGGAGTGAGGACACTGTCGGGAGGACCTGCTGACACCACATGCATATTGAGAAGGACCAGCCACTGGAAATGTTCCGAGGCTGTAAAAAGATTGTGATGAACTACTACCACTGTTTTGCCTTGGGAAGCCTGATTTTTCAACAATTCAAGCAATTTCTCTTCTGTTTTCATATCCACCCCGGCAAATGGTTCGTCAAGCAGGAATAGGTCTGGGTCCTGAGCAAGGGCACGAGCAAAGAAAACCCTTTGTTGTTGTCCACCAGACAATCTTGAAATCTGTCTGTGGCGATAGTCCCACATTTCAACGGTTTCAAGGGCTTGTTTGACTAATTCCCTATCGGTTTTGGTTATGCGACCCCACAGCCTTCTATGGACCCAACGCCCCATCATTACAACATCGTACACAGTGGCTGGAAATGTCCAGTCAACTTCTTCTTTTTGAGGAACATAGGCAATGCGTTTATAAACTTCGTCATATTGTTTGTTCCAGAAAAGCACCGTTCCAGAATGTGGTTTTAGCATACCAACCATAACCTTGAGCAATGTTGATTTCCCTGCACCATTAGGTCCAACTATTCCTGCAACAACCCCCTCGGGTATTTCAAAGGAAACACCCCAGATGACGGGACCGGTGTCATACCCCGCTGTTAAATTGGACACTTTAATTACTGTGTTCATAGAGCAA
Organism: Bacteroidota bacterium; assembly: GCA_015490475.1. Lineage (GTDB taxonomy): Bacteria > Bacteroidota > Bacteroidia > JAADEI01 > JAADEI01 > JAADEI01. Next base: position 6,409 of record WFXT01000274.1, on the reverse strand, counting down.
TCCATTTACAATTGTGTCTATGTTGCTTCTGAACATTCCTGGTAGCGTTTCTGCTATTGTGCCCGGCTCACCAAGAGCATCTGAATAGAGAGTACCACCAATTTTAACATTCCATCCTTTTCGTCGCACTAATTCTTTCAAAGCAAGAATGCCTTTGTTGTTAACCGACGTTTCAACAAAGATAGCAGGAATTTTACGCTCAACAATTAAATTAGCCAGTTTTTCTATGTCTGCAATGCCGTATCTATCAAGTGTGGAGACCCCTTGTAAAGTATAAACTTCAATGCCATACTCTTTCCCTAAATAAGCAAATGCATCGTGAGATGTGATTAAAACTCGTTTGTTGGGAGGAATCTGTCCAAGTTGCTTTTGAGCATATTTATGTTCTTCCATCAATCGGGCAATGTATTCTTGAGCATTCTGCTTAAACTCAGATGAATGTTGTGGATATTTATCCGATAGGATTTCAGTTACATGCATTGTTACCAATTTCCACAAGGGCATGCTAAACCAAACGTGCGGGTCATAAGTCTTTGTGGCACTATCTGCCATGATAAGTAATGAATCAGGAATGCCGTCAGTAATTGCAAATGTATTGGCTCGTTTCTTTTTCAAACCCAGAAAGACTTCACTCATCTTTCCTTCTAAGTGCAGTCCATGATAGAAGACAATGTCTGCATTAAGAAGTTTATTAATATCACCGGGAGTTGCCTTATAAAGATGAGGGTCTGTTCCAGGACCCATTAAGGCATCTACACATAAAAGATTACCACCCACATGCTTTACAACATCAGCCACTATTCCCGTTGAAGCAACTACATAAGGTTTGTTACTACAATGCTCTGGTTTTTCTTGAACAGTACAAGAAAGCAAAAGCACTGTTAGACCGAGCAACAAAGTGTAGATTTTTTTTGACATTTACGACTGCTTTTGTTTGGCTTCCCGCATTTTTTGGTTAAGATATTGTCGCCATCGTCTGGCACATGCCAGATGTTCCTGGAAGGTTCTTGAAAAATCGTGGTAGCCGGACCCGTCCGTTCTGGCACAGAAAAACAAGAAATCGTGCTTCTTGGCATTAAGGACTGCTTCAATAGCCTGTTTAGAGGGCGTCCCTATTGGTCCAGGGGGCAAGCCTTTATATTTGTAAGTGTTATACGGAGATTCCACTTCAAGCATTTTCCACGTTATGCGACGAATAGACCAATCCCCAAGAGCATATTTTATTGTTGGGTCGGCTTGAAGTCGCATCCCTTTTCGTAATCTGTTCAGGTAAACCCCTGCTATGATAGGCATTTCATCTACGCGATAAGTTTCACTTTCAACTATGGACGCTAAAATCATTACTTGCATCGGACTTAAGCCTATCTTTCGGGCTTTCTCGCGTCGTTCCGCAGTCCAGAATTTTTCATATTCCTTATACATCCTGTCTATTAATTCTTGAGGAGAAGTGTTCCATAGGAATTCATATGTATCAGGAATAAAAATGGCAAGCACTGTCTGAGGTGTTAAACCATATTTTGCAAGAAAAACTGTATCTGTTAGCACTTTCATTATAGCCTGTGAATCTGGTTCAAGATATTTTCCAAAGAATCCCGCTATTTCAGGGAGGAATCTGAATTTTTTCCACGTCAAACGTAAAGGTTCCTGTTGTCCAGAACGTAGCATCCTTATTAGTTCTGGATAAGACATGTTATCGTCAATGCGATAGCGTCCTGGATATACGTGTTTATGATAGTTCATTTGGCGTGCCAACCATCTGAATGCTTCACAATCGGATACTATTCCCTGCTTGCATAGGTCGTCAATAACTCGTTCAAAAGTGGCACCAGTGGGAATATATAGGTAAGTCACACCACCTTCTTCTTTGACTGAAACAGAAGGGGCAAAAAGTAGTCTATAAAAGTAGAGTCCCACTGTGAGAAGAATAATAAGACTAAATATAAACAATAATAGGAACCATCTGATGCGTAACTTTTGCTTAACGTGTTTTCTCTTAACCATTAATTAGTATTTGTGCGAAGAGAGGTCAATTTGCTTTAGTGTTTCATGGATAAAATTAAGAAGGTCTTCTCTGCCAAGTTTTGTTTTCGCCGATGAAATAAACATTTCAGGCAGTTCTTCCCACTCTGTGGATAATAGTTTTTGCCATTGTGTAACGGTTCTTTTTAACTCATTTTTGGATACCTTATCTGCTTTGGTAAATACAATTGCTATGGGGAGTTGATTTTCGCCCGTCCATCTTATAAAATCGTAGTCAATGGGCTGTGGTTCATGTCTGATATCTATTAACACAAACACATTGGTTAATTCAGGACGCCTTAGCAAATATTCTGAAATCATTCTCTGCCACTGCTGACGTCTGGTTTTAGCAGTCTTTGCATAGCCATATCCCGGTAAATCAGCCAGATACCATCTGTCTTCAACATTAAATAGATTTATTGTTTGTGTCTTTCCTGGTTTAGCAGACGTCTTGGCAATATTTTGTCCCATGAGCATGTTAATAAGTGATGATTTCCCAACATTTGAGCGTCCAATAAAAGCAAATTCAGGTTTTGCTGTCCGTGGCATATCTTTCAATGAAGTGAAAGAACCAGCAAATCGCACTTTATACTGTGGCTTTACCACCATATTGACATAAGTTTTAATTTTGAAGCAACACCCACTTAAAAGTTAAACAGAAATGAAAAGGCTTTTTGTTCTAATAACAGGCTTGCTCATTGTCCAAGGTATATCCATGGGACAAGTAATAAGTCCCCACCTTAACATATTCTTGAAAAAATCTTCAAAATATTTAAGGACAGAACCTAACAGAACGATGGGACTGTTCGTTAAGGCAACAAACATGGATTCCTTATATGAGGTTATAACAGCATTAGGAGGTAAAGTGTTATACCATTATGGCAAGTGGGCTGTTGTTCATTTACCTGTTAATAATATTAGGACACTTGCTAAACATAGGTTTATCAAATGGATTGACTATCAATGGGAGCGTCCCGTTCCCTTGTCGGATATGAAACTTGTAAATAATAATATTGTTCCGTTGTTCAGAGGAGACCCACCTTTCTATTTCCCTATTAAAGGTAAAGGAGTAATTCTGGGATTTGCCGATACGGGCATAGATATTAATCATCCTGATTTCTGGGACAGCGTTGGCAAAAGTAGAATTTTGTTTGTTTGGGACCAGCGTGCTAATTGCGGTAATCCCCCTGCACCGTTTGGTTATGGTTGTGAGTGGACCCGTCAAGACATAGAAAGTGGCATGGCTACGCATCAAGACCCTGTGTCCTTCCTCGGACATGGAACTTCAGTAGCAGGCAATGCTGCTGGCAACGGCTCTGCCAATCCACAATACCCAGGAGTGGCACCAGAAGCATATATTATCATGGTAGCCGTTGATTTTTCTTCCCCCTTTTTCACGCACCTTGCAGATGCTATTCAATACATGTTTCAGAAGGCGGATTCGCTGGGAATGCCCATTGCGGTTAATGTTAGTCTTGGAGTCTATGGAGGGTCCCATGATGGTTTTGACCCCACGTCTCAATTAATTGCCAGCATGTTGAATGAAAAGCCGGGTAGAGTTATTGTCAGTGCTGCAGGTAATGGACGTCGTTTTTCACCTTGGCATGCCAGATTTGATAATCTACGCAATCAGGCATGGTTTGTATATGATTCAGTTAGGGAAATACAGGTTAGACCAGATTCTAGCATGTGGCTTGAATTTTATGGACCAGTTTATAATTCGCATCTTGTAAGGTTTTCGCTCGCTCTGGATTCCGTTTATGGAGGTTTGTGGCGTGGAACGATGGCGTCAACCCCCACTCATGACTTTTTGACATGTGCAATTAAGACGGCAGACCCCAATGATTCGTTAGTTGACATATTAACCGTGGGTGGTCAGACGCATCTCATAGTGCAATGGTATTGCGGATATTTGTACGACTCAGCAACAGCAGTAATCGTGGCAGTTCCCAAATGGACAGGCACCGGTTGGCAGTATAAACACGTTCACTGGCTGAGAACAACAATAAATACAGACACTGCGTGGGACACATGGAGCCACATCCGGCTAACTGGCACAACCACTCTCGTTGATTCTGCCAATTATCCAGATTTGAATGGAGTTCCTTTTGCAGACAGTCTTACAGCCCCCAATTGGGAAATGACCATAGTTTCAGGACTTCAATGCAGACCAGAAGTCATTACTGTTGCTAACTACGTCAACAGAACAGAGTGGTATGATATAGATAGCAATCTACAAACCCTGAGCGGGTTCTCTGTGGGAGAACTGTATAGCACCAGCAGTTGGGGACCCACCAGAACAGGACTCATGAAACCAGACATTAGTTCCACCGGACAATTTACCATCACTACTGTGGCGTCAAATGCAGTGAGCACTATTGCTGGTTCACCATTGAGATGGCGTCTTGTGTCCAATTATTATTGGGCGATAGGGGGCACATCGCTTGCCAGTCCAGTGGTTGCTGGAGTAGCAGGGCTTTATCTCAGTGTCAAACCAGATGCTACATATCAAGAGATAAAAGATGCTATAATACAAAATGCTCGTACAGATTCCTTCACTGGTCCAACACCAAACATTATGTGGGGCTATGGCAAATTAGATGCTTATTCTGCCCTTGCTAATACTTTAACAGGTGGATGCACTGACACAACAGCCGATAATTATGACCCAAATGCAGACTACGATGACGGTTCTTGCACATATACGTTCGTAGAAGCAACAGGATTTTCAGACCAATGTGTTTTTGGAGGCGTCAGAAATGGCAAATTCACTATAGTAAATTATTGTCCCGATGTAGTGGAGATTTCACTCTACGACGTTATTGGCAGAACAATGAGGTTTTATATGTATAGCAAAGAATCCAAAGTTATTGATGTTCCCGCAGGACTATATTTTGTAACTATAAATAATGAAAACACTTTTAAGGCTTTTATTCCCGGCACCAGTAGGTAGGGGGTTGCTTAGAGGGTTAATTAGCGTAATTTTGCAGACATCACGAAGAGGATGAAGCAGGGAAAGAGATTTATTTTCTGGCTTGCTATTACACTGGTTGTAATCGGACTTTCCACGTGGGGTTATGTCCTGATTGAAGATGTTGACTGGTTTGATGCTCTCTATATGACCATAATAACAATAACTACTGTGGGGTATGGAGAAGTGTTTCCCTTGAGTACTGGAGGTAAGGTTTGGACAATGCTTGTCATAGTAATGGGATGGGGAGTTATTGCAATAGCCGTAACAGAAATATTTTCCAGTGTGTTGAGTGAGGAACTATGGCGGAGAAGAAGTTTTTTACCTAAATTCAGGAAAATGAAAGACCATTACGTTATTGCTGGTTATGGACGCATAGCAAGATACGTTGCCCAATTTTTAAAAAAGCACAAGCGCAAAGTGGTCGTAATTGCCTATCACAAGCGAAGTGCAGACAGAGCACGAGAAGATGGCATGAATGTTATTGAAGGAAGTCCGATGGAAGATAAAGTATTATTGGATGCAGGAATAAAACAAGCCAGAGCACTAATTGCTCTGATGGAAAACGACTCTGATAACATATTTACAGTTATGAGTGCCAGAACATTAAATCCAGACCTTTATATAGTTGCACCTGCTACAGATAGGCGCTCCCGTGAACTGCTCTATAAAGCAGGAGCAAATAGAATTATTCAGGCTTATGAACTTATGGGACAGATGATTGCTAATGCAGTGCTAAAACCTTATGTGTTGGACCTCTTCAGTGTTAGCAACTTTCTAATTGAAGAAGTTCTGGTAAATGATGATAGTCCTATTAATGGGAAGACCATAAAAGAAATTTATTCCGAGTATGGAGGAGATATTCATATCCTTGGCATCAAAAGGCAAGGAAAAGCAGTTCAATTTATTCCGCCTGTGTCAACACGCATTGAGTCGGGCATGATTTTGCTTGTAGCAGGAAAGCCAGAAGTCCTTGAAAAACTCAAAATGTAGATATGAGTAGTTCTTTATGCAAATATTTGCGGGTTCTTTCTTCTAAATGCAGGGCTTCTGTGTGAAAATCGGTTGATTGCAGTACTTTTTGCAGGTCCTCGTGGTAAATAATGCTGTAAATGATTTGCATAAAGGGAATTTGCCGGAACACATTGGTTTCCAAGGGATTCTTATCAAGAGCCATTTTGAGTTCGTTGAAAAATTTTCTGGCATCCTCATAGTTTCTTTTTCCTATTGCAACAAGGAGTTTTTCTAAAGCAGGCATAATTTTTAACTCACCAAAATGATTCTTAATATACTTAGCCATTTTTCCGACGTAAGCAGAAACGCTGTGCCCACTCAGTAATGAAGCATATGTGATAATAATTAAAAGAGATATAGTTATCTCATAATTTTTAGTCTTCAAATTGTTCAGTATTTCTTGAG
>WFXT01000273.1 GCA_015490475.1 Bacteroidota bacterium | reverse complement strand
ATTTGATTCAGCACCAGTGTGAAGGATTGGGAGGATTAGCCTTAATAGCATTTGTCTTTTTAGTTGGTAAATTCCTTTATTGTATTTTTTTAAGAACCTGAGCTAAAAAAGTCATTATGTTTTGATTTTGATGCTACAGGAGGCTATCACGAAATAGTTACTACTATTATGTCTGCTTTGTATATTTTATTTTATTTTTGCTATAATGCCAGATTGTTATTTGTAAACGGGAGCGTAAATTTGTGCTTATCCTTAGAGAGATTTATGATGAGCAAAGGGTATTAGTAGTTGTCTGTGTATTACCCAAATGCACTGAAATAGAAAGAGTTAATTTCTCAAGAGCGAATATATTAGGTGTCTTAATTTTGTAGCAAATAATCAAGGAAGATGAAGATTTTTGTTGACACTGCTAATCTGGATGAGATTAAGGAGCTGGCAGAAATGGGAATAATTGATGGCGTAACGACTAATCCGTCATTGATGGCGAAAGTGGGAGTTGTCGGAGAAGATAACGTAAAGGAACATTATCGTAAAATATGTGAAATTGTTAATGGAGACGTGAGTGCTGAAGTTATTAGTACCGATTATGAAGGTATTGTGCGAGAAGCCCGCGAACTGGCAAAGATTCATAAGAACATAGTTGTTAAGGTACCTATGATTCCTGATGGCATAAAGGCTATCAAGACGCTGTCGGAAGAAGGAATTAGAACAAACTGCACGCTAATTTTCTCTGCCAATCAGGCTTTGCTGGCTGCCAAAGCAGGTGCAACCTATGTATCCCCATTCATAGGGAGGCTGGACGATAGGGCTCAGGAAGGAATTAATTTAATAAAGGAAATCAAGCAAATTTTTGATAACTACTGCTTTTCAACACAGATTCTCGCTGCCTCAATACGTTCCCCTTTGCATATGAAACAAGTAGCAATTATTGGTGCCGACGTTGCTACCGCCCCTTACAAGGTCATTAAGCAAATGTTTGAACATCCACTCACTGATATTGGCTTAGAGAAATTCTTGAGTGATTATAAAAAAGCCCAGACTGCATAAGACTATATGAACCGAATCGTTGACAATTATTTGCGGCTTAAGAGGGAATTGGACCAATATGGTGTTGACCTTGTAGTTGTGTCAAAAGGGCAACCAGCAGAATCAATAAAAGCTATTTATGATGCGGGACACAGAGATTTTGGCGAAAATAGAGTTCAGGAACTAAGGAAGAAAAAGCCTGAGCTGCCCGAAGACATACGTTGGCACATGATAGGGCATTTACAAACAAATAAAGTTAAATACTTACTTACATGGGTTCATATGATTCAATCTGTGGACAGAGATTCTCTAATGCACGAGATTAACAAGCGGGCTGAGAAACACAACACATCTGTTACGTGCCTTATTGAAGTTCACATAGCAAAGGAAGAGTCAAAACATGGCATGACGGTTGAACAAGTATATGAATTTTTTGAAACAGAACAGTATAACAATTATCCTAACTTGAAGTTTGTTGGTTTGATGGGAATGGCTACATATACCGACGACACTTCTTTAATAAGAAACGAATTTAGAACACTACGCAAAATCTTTGAAGACATTAAGAAGGACTTTCCTGACTTCAAACACTTGTCAATGGGTATGAGCAACGACTATAAAATTGCTATTGACGAAGGAGCAACGATGGTTCGTATCGGGTCTTTAATTTTTGCCGTGGAATGAATGTAACATATTCGTTGACAGTACTATTAATTTTGTCAATTGTGCTTTCCTGCCGAAAAGACTCATATTCTTATGAAGTTTATGAAATTTCACAATATGACTTATACGGAGTTGCTGTGTATTCTGGAGATACAGTTGTTGCAGTAGGAGGCAGGAAATACGAACAAGGAGTTTTGTTCGTTAAAGCAGGTAGTAATGGGCAATGGCAACTGAAGCAGAGAACTGACGCTGCACTCAATACAGTCGCTTTCAGGTATGGATGGAGAGGCTTCGCTGCTGGATATAGGGGAATTATACTAAGTGGATATGACATATGGGACACTGCAGAAGTTTTAAATTCCCCTTCATTTTCTGTGTTCTATGACATACAGGACCTTGATACAATGGTATATTTCGTAGGTGGTGGAGAAGGTTTTTTAAAAGGCACTATTCTCAGAGCAAAACCAGGTTTTGACTGGTTTGAAGAATTGTATTTACCTTATGTCTTGAGAAGCATTTGTTTTGATGGGAAATACCTATATGCTGGAAGTGTGGGAAGAATCTATATTTCCACAAACGGCAGAGTGTGGGATAGTATTTTTGTGGGAAATGACTTCTATATTGGTGCGGTAAAAATACTTAACGAATGCTATTTCATTGGGGCAAGGGGAACAATTGTTACAATCATAGACAGAAAAGAGAATCTGCTACATGAACGGTCGTTTTTAGCAATGCTAAATATAGTTTCTGTAAGTGCCACTAAAGGTAATCTTGTTGCTCTTACAGGCAGTGGAAAGGTCATGCTTTACAATGGCAAGACGTGGAAAACTTGGATTTCTTTACCTACCACCCAGTGTTTTGATATACATTGCGATGAACAGGGAACTTGTTATACGGCTTGTGAGAAAGGAAAATTATTTATGCTTGACCTTAACTAAACATTAAACCTAAAATAAATCACATCGCCATCTTGCACTACATAGTCTTTTCCTTCTAAACGCAGTCGCCCAGCTTCTTTTGCTCCCTGTTCGCCACCATACTTAATGTAATCTTCATAGCTTATGACTTCTGCTCTTATGAAGCCTTTTTGGATATCTGAATGTATTTTTCCCGCTGCTTCATAGGCTGTTGTTCCTTTGACTATGGGCCAGGCACGAACCTCCTTGGGTCCCGCAGTGAAAAAGGTAATTAAACCAAGCAACTGGTAAGCAGTTCTTATTAACCTATTGATACCAGGTTCTTCCAAGCCGTACATTTCAAGTAGCTCCTGCCGTTCTTGTTCATCCTCTATTTCAGCGAGTTCTGCTTCCACCTTGGCGCATATGGGTAATACAAATGTCCCTTCCTTTTGTGCTACCTCTTCCAATTTTTTTACATATTCGCCCGGATTGTTGATTTGTGCTTCATCAATATTTGCAATATAAACAACCGGTTTGGCAGTTAGAAATTGATATTGCTTGATGAGCTTTTGTGCATCTTCATCATTCAAATCAATTGCACGCACAGGTATGCCTTGTTCAAGGTGTTCCTTTAGTAGTTTTAGAATCTCTACCTCTTTTCTGGCTTCTTTGTCTCCTGCTTTGAGTCTTTTCTGAAGTCTTTCAAGGCGTCTTTCCACTAGTTCAAGGTCCTTGAGCATTAATTCTGTATCAATTATTTCCTTGTCTCTGATGGGGTCTGGAACTCCTTCCACATGTACGATTTCACTTGAATCAAAGCATCTGACAACATGCAAAATGGCGTCCACATTGCGAATGTGGTCAAGGAACTGGTTTCCAAGCCCTTCCCCTTCTGAAGCCCCACGCACTAACCCTGCTATGTCAACTATTTCAACAGTGGCAGGCACCACGTTGGCTGGCTTTACGATCTCAACTATCTTATCAAGCCTTCTGTCTGGAACAGTGACAACCCCTTGATTAGGTTCAATAGTACAGAAAGGAAAGTTAGCTGCTTCCGCTTTGGCTCTTGACAGAGCCGTAAATAATGTTGACTTTCCGACATTGGGCAATCCAACGATACCTGCTTTCAAACCCATTTATGCTTTTGTTTAAAGTGAGTAATCATAAGCATCTTGATAAAAGTTCCTCTTTTTACGAGTTATGTTATTTTCCGTAACTTTGTTTTAGTAAGGTAACAACAATGAGAAACGTGAGGAAAATATTAACTATAGCGACTTTGCTATTTATTAACGTTAGAATGTATGGTTATTTTGCTGGGGGAATAATAACTTATAGATGGTTGGGTGGTGACGAATATGAGATAAGTGTTAGGGTGTATATTGAATGTGCTGCCGGTTTTTTGCCTGATACTGTATATTTAACAATAAGGTCAGACACATGTGGCCAAAATATTAATTTGGTAATACCCAGAGGAAATACTACATTGGGTATACCTGCCTCATTTCCATGTCCAAGTCAAGTAGGAAATCTATGGTGTTTTGGAGGTGCATTGCCAGGATTATTTTATGACACTTATATCGACACTGTCACTTTGCCACCATGTCCAGACTGGATTATAGAAATGACTGATTGTTGTAGAGACATAGTTAGTGGGGCAGTTAGCTCTCCAATAATATGTTCAGATTTTTATATATATACTACACTTGACAATTCCAAGGGTCCTAATTCATCGATTTATATACAAGAGCCTTTTATGACGGTAGTATGTGAAGGAGAAGAATTTTGCTATTCGCCACCTAT
>WFXT01000272.1 GCA_015490475.1 Bacteroidota bacterium | reverse complement strand
CTGTCCTTTATCTTCATCGCCTCCAGTATAGTAATTATAATCACTTCCTAAACAATCATCCTCCTCTTCATAAGCAACAGGGAATTTAAATTTTATTTCATATTCTCCATTTTCATAAAAAATCAATCTACCTCCGGCTTGTGTTAAATACACTGTTAACCTCGCACTTTCGTTACAATATACCGAATCTATATCGTCATAATAAGAATTATAATCTTCAAGAACCAACTTTTCTTGCCTATCAATCATCATCTCCTCCAGAGTCCACTCCCCCACAAGTGCCTTTTCGTACTTTCTCTCCTTTGAGCAACCAGAAGTAAGAAAAGTTGCAACCGCAATAGCCGTTCCAACCAATGTTAACTTTCCTTTCCTCATCGTTCTTTGATTTTGATGTTGCTAAATTCATGATTTAAACAACATGATTTCCAAAACCTGCAATTTGTAATTAGTAATACTTGTTTAGTAGAAATTATATAGCATATACTTCAATTACAATTTGGGGCAAACCTGAAAAATGATTGCTCATCCAAAACGCTCTTGATATCAAGCAATTATAATACAAAATCAAATAATGGACATTAAATTAACTGCCACAAAGACTGGTCTTCACCCTAATCATGTCATAGTAATGAAACTGAGATTATTTTGCATAAACTCGAACTCAAGTTCCGAAACATGCACCTTTATTAAACCCAATAGTATCAAAGGATAGGGTAATATTGTACCATGTTTGCATACTCATAAAGACCTTAAAAATGACAAAAAGTTTTTGCTTTACCTTTGCAATACAATTACATACAAAATTTATTGCATGATAAATGAGACCATCTTTATTAAACTTAGTAATGCCAATAGTTTTTGTGGGCATAAAGCACTAATAAATTGTGCGTCCTCATAAAATTCATGCCCTGATTTCAGGGAAGCCCGACGGTTACTGGGATAGGTGCCTCTTAGGTTTCGTAACTCGAGTCAATGAAATTGTAAGCCTTTTACCTCAACATCCTTTTAATTTGAGCCCATAACAATATACATTATGTCCTTCACGTATTACTACACCACATAGTTTTATTACCATACTGCATACTGCCTGAATAAGCAAGTTGGAAGTGAAACAAAAACTTTTGCTCAATATTGGAAAGGTAACACAGTAAATTTCCAATGTTGGTTCAATCTATTACTATATGCTACATAAATTCCGTATGGAATATCCGGCAGTTGCACATACTGGTGTTGTCTTCTAACAGAAAAGCACTCAACAGTGCGTCCCGCAGAGTTTATTATGCACACATTATCATTAGCAGGAAGGTTTATGACCTCCAAATATCCCGTTAGGTTGTTAAATCTGATAACTGGTTTGTTCCTGTTTGCTAATGAATTAATCGACGTATATGTAGTGTCGGCATTATCATTTGTAGAATCGGTTGTTGTTGTGTCAGGTTGCACATAAGGGAAGTTATCACTGAGGAATTGATATGCGTCTACTTTACCATGCCCCCATGTATTGTTAGCGACAGGTCCAGTATATTGGTCTTTAATAGCATATTGTTGAAGAAGTTGCATGGTTTGTTTAACGGACAGATTGGGATTTGCCTGAAGCCATAGTGCTACTATTCCGGTTACCACAGGCGTTGCCATACTTGTTCCCTGAAAAGCACCCCATCTATAATCATTAGATACCACATTTTGAACCGGGACACTTACATCTATATCATTAATAGAGGAAACAATCCATGCACCAGGGACAGTAATATGTGGTCTTAGTTGTTCATCTGTTCTGGGTCCCCGGGAAGAAAATGGAGCAATGTCATATAGAACATATGAAATATTGACAGGACCTACTATACTATTCCACGCAGTTTTGGTAGTATAGGCACCCACGCAAATGATGGAGTCACTCGTACACCCCAGCTCTCCAATAGTATAACTATTATCTCCGGAAACAAAAGGATAGCCATATCCTCCATCTGATAATTCACAGGGCATTCCCAAAGTCAAGTTCCATGCGTGTATATCAGCACCATAACTATACAATGCAATAAAAATAGTTTTATTTGGTCCAAAATAGTTGGTTTTGCGATAGTATATCAAAATATGCCTTTTGTTATTGTATGGATTAGTAAACTCTCTGTAAACTTGATAACCTATTTGCTCTCCTGAACCAGTATAGGTTAGAATTCCCGAATACGAAGTAGTTGGGCTATCGGAATAAACGTAAATAGCTTCTGCAAGCCCGGTAACAGTGTCAATAATTCCTAAAATAACGTAGAAGTCAGCGGTGGCACCCCAAATATCAATAATTCCTGTATCACAAGATGGAAAAGTTATAATCAATGTATCTCCTGTGGAATAATTAAAATTGAATCCAATATGAAACTTTTTATCTCCTTCATTTGCCGCTGCACCAACAACAATCCTTCCCGGTCCTGCCAAGAAAGTAAGGGATTGGTCAAATAAGCTCGTGCCATCACGAGGTCCCAAAAGTCCTCCAAAGCTCAGATTCACAACTGCCGGCATGTTAAGTTGATCGGCTTTCTTGAAAACATAATCTATAGCATCAATAAATTTTGCATCACTTGAATTATCTACTTCTACAAGCACTAAA
>WFXT01000271.1 GCA_015490475.1 Bacteroidota bacterium | reverse complement strand
GATTGCATAACACACACTTCAACTCTAATTTGGGGTCAAACCTGAAAAATAATTGCCCTAAAAGAATTTACAAAAGACGCTGAGCATAAAGTGTTAATATGAAAAAAAAACATGATAAATTAGATAGTAAATTAACTGATACAGCAACGTTAGCACACAATAGACCATATTATGAACACCATAAGCAGACGCTTTATAAACAAAGCGATAATTACGCGTACTTATTGCTTAAATTGTCTTCTAACAATAAATTGTCTAACAATATTAGTAGAGTATCTATGGTAAGAAGATCAATATTCCTCACTCTTTCGCCTTCTTAACACATTGTATAAATCTTTCAACTTAGCAAATAGACTTGACACCACCCCAGTTCTATTAACTGGTTTAATTTCAGAATTGGCAGCTAGTTTTTCTATTTGTTGTCTTGTATCAGAAGACAGTTTATCCTTAGATGGCGCATAAATCTGAACAATAATTAGTTGGTCTCCTTTTTCATATCCTTCCAATGATGGTAAACCTTTATTTTTAAGCCTTAGAATTTCTCCACTTGAAGTTCCCGGTGGAATTTTAACACGTGCTTTACCTGTTAGTGTGGGTACTTCAACAGTGGTTCCAAGGACTGCTTCTGGATAACTGAGCCACAATTCCATAACCACGTTATTGCCATCGCGGATAAATATAGGATGCGGTTCTTCAACTATTTCCACGATCAGGTTTCCTGGTGGTCCGCCACGCACTCCAGCATGCCCCTTGCCCTGAACCTCTATGGCGGTTCCTTCTCGGGCACCAGCAGGAACCTCAATGGTTACAACCTCCTCTCCTCTGACTCTTCCTTCCCCACCACAGGCAGAACACGGTTCAATAATGCGTCCTGTTCCCCCACAAGTCGGGCATGTTGTAGTAGTCTGTAAAACACCAAAGACCGTATGCTTCACCTGACGGACATATCCGGTGCCCCGACATGTTGGACAGGTCTGTTGCGTGGTCCCTGGTTTCAAACCGGTGCCATGACAAACATTACAGGGCACAAATTTCTTTATCCTCACCCGCTTTGTAGTGCCTGTGGCTATATCTTCCAGAGAAACGGAAACTTTTATCCTTATGTCTTCGCCACGTCTGGAATGCCACCGTTGTCTGCGTCGTCGCCTTGTGGTTGTTCTTCCACCGAAGAACACATCAAATGGGTCTCCGAAGTCCATATCACCAAATATGTCAGAAAAATGACGGAATATATCTTCAATGTTCATATGTTGCGTAGTAGTCTGTCCTGAGACTCCGGCATGTCCAAACTGGTCATAGCGAGCTCTTTTTTCTGGGTCTGAAAGCACTTCGTATGCTTCTGTGATCTCTTTGAATTTTTCCTCTGCTTCCTTGTCTCCAGGATTCCTGTCTGGATGATATTTCATAGCCAGACGGCGATAAGCGCGCTTTATTTCTTCCTGTGAAGCGTTGCGTGGAACACCCAATATTTCGTAATAATCTCTTTTTGCCATAGTCCTTTTCTTTCTTTTTAATAAGTGTTTAACTTATTGTTTTTGGGACCTGCTTTGTTCCTCTTCGTTTTTATCGTCTTTTTGAGAAGCGTCTTCTTTTTGTTTCTGCTTCTCTGACTTGCTTTCATTTTTAACTGCCACAACCACTTTGGAATGTCTCAGAACTTCATCACCTAACATATATCCCTTCTGAATTTCATCAATAACTTTCATATGGTCTTCGTCCTTTTCTGTTTCAATTTTCATAAGGGCTTCGTGAAGGTCAGGGTCAAATTGTTTTCCTTTGCTTTCAATAGGCTTTATATCGCGAGACTCAAGAAGTTGCTTAAATTTCCTGTGAATAAGCAAGATGCCTTCACGTACTGCATCCATATCATTCGCCTCCGTAATCTGTTCAATAGCCCTTTCCACGTCATCAAGAATATGTATTATACCAAGTGCCATATCTTTAACTCCAGACCTATAGAATGCTTGTTTATCTCTGAGCATCTTCTTCCTCATATTTTCTATTTCAGCAAGTGCCATTAGATATTTGTGTTTCAACTCTTTGATTTCCTGCTCCTTCTCCTCAAGTTTCTTTTTCAACTCTTTCAATTCATTATCGTGATCCTGTTCTTTTTTTTCTTCTTGAGTTGCAGTTTGTTTCTCTTCAGAAGCACTATCTACCTCATTGTTATCTCCCACATTTTTCTTTAATTCTTTTTCCTCCTTGCGTTCATTCTTTTTAGCCATATTGCACATAATTTTTCCTACCTTATACTGTGCAAAATCATTGCCAACATACTTTCCAGTGACATAATGTCATAGCAATTGAATAGTTGTTATATCTTCACTGACATGAACGAAGTTGGTCTGTCCTTAGGATGCAACGTAGGAAATTGCATATCAACATTCAAACATGCAATATCTTCATTACAGTATGCAGGAACACTACAAAAAATTTCTTCTTTATATCTGACAGAGCCATGGGAAGTAAGGAACCAGCCTCCATATTACAATTGTGCTATTGTTCTGAAAACACATATGCCTCTATATGCATTTTTCTCTTTTGTACGTGAGATAGAGAGGCGTGCGGGCAGAACCTCCAAAGGGGATTATAAGCCCAGAACCCTTGACATTGACATCCTTTTCTTTAACTACACCACAATCAAAACTAACAATCTCACAATACCTCACGCACGTATGCACCAGCGAAAGTTTGTTTTACAACCACTTGCAGAAATATATCCCAACTGGTATCATCCTGTATTAAAGAAAACCTGCCAGGACCTTCTTGCCTCCCTATCAGACCCTTACTCAGTAGAAATTATCAGTCCTTATCCAGACTGGCTTTATTCCTCTTCCATAAATGGGTAGCGATAATCTGTAACGGGTACAAAAGTTTCTTTTACGGAACGGACACTTGTCCATCTAAGAAGATTAAGCCACCATCCTGCTTTGTCATTGGTTCCTGATTGCCGTGAACCACCGAAAGGTTGTTGGGCAACTATGGCTCCCGTTGGCTTATCATTTATGTAGAAATTACCTGCCGAAAATCTCAATTTTTGTAATGCTTTCTGAACAGCACTTCTGTCCTGTGCAAAAATTGACCCTGTGAGACCATACAGACTCGTCTTGTCAACTATTTCCAATATATCTTCAAATTCATCATCTTTATAAACATAGATGCTAAGCACTGGACCAAAAATCTCTTCACACATTGTAACATATGATGGATTGTGCACTCTGATTACCGTAGGTTCAATATAATAACCTTCCTTATCAGAATAGCCTCCACCAAAGATAAATTCCTGTCCATCCTGCTTTGCCTTCTCAATGTATGATACTATTTTGTTATATGCAGCCCTATCTATCACAGCGTTCATAAAGTTCCCAAAGTCCTCCACTGGACCTATCTTGATTGTTTCTAATTCAGCGACAAATAGTTCTTTGAACTCCTTCCATC
>WFXT01000270.1 GCA_015490475.1 Bacteroidota bacterium | reverse complement strand
GTCATTCTTATACCTTGCCAGACTACTTACTTTTTGAACATAAGTATAACAGGTTAAAACACCTATATGACAATCTTACTAATAGCAAGGCATTTAAACTTTTAAACCTATATTACAAAAGCGTCAATTCTATCAGGAAGATATTCAAAAAATGATGCAAGCAGTTAAACTTTCAAAAATTTCTATTGGCAACTTTCACAGGTCTCTCCATCAATATCTATGTTGCCAATCTGGATTACTTGTTGTGTGGGTTGTGGTTCCTGTCGTTTCTTTTCGTGCTTAATGATATCTACAGATGCCTTTTCAATAGCAGATGCCCCAAGCGTTCTAAGATAGTACGTTGTCTTTAATCCTTTACGCCATGCAGTTATATATATGTTGCTCACGAAAGAACCACTTTCTGAATTT
Organism: Bacteroidota bacterium; assembly: GCA_015490475.1. Classification (GTDB taxonomy): domain Bacteria; phylum Bacteroidota; class Bacteroidia; order JAADEI01; family JAADEI01; genus JAADEI01. The sequence continues at coordinate 7,521 of WFXT01000270.1, read as the reverse complement.
GTCCAGATATTAATTGATTGTGATTGGTCAAGCCATTTTGCTCTTCTGGATGCATGCTCTATTACCCATGATGGGTCTATATCAAACGCAGTTTTGTAAAGACGCTTCAACCACGACGGCAGGGACAATTCATCTAGTCTTCCATCGTGATATTTGAGCAACTCTCGTGTTTCGTCATTCCACAATCCCAACCGCTTCAAGTCTTCCACCAAATATTCATTTATTACGACAAATTCACCACTAGCATTTGACTTGACATAGATGTTTTTATAGATCGGCTCTATTGAAGGGAAGCAACCGGAAATATTGGCTATTGTAGCGGTTGGCGCTATAGCCATAACATTTGAATTTCGCATGCCATATTTCTTGATATGTTCTCTTACAAATGACCAATCCATAGTAGTTGATGTGTCCATATCAAGGTATCCTCCTCTCTCTTGTTCCAATAGTTTAATAGTATCAATGGGAAGAAGTCCTCTATCCCACTTAGAGCCCTTATAGGATGAATATGTTCCGCGTTCTCTAGCTAATTCTGAAGAAGCAAGAATTGCATAATATGAGATAAACTCCATTATTTTATCGGACAATTCAACTGCTTCCCATGTATCAAAAGGAATACGTTTCTTAAACAAAACATCCTGAAAGCCCATCATTCCAAGCCCAATAGCACGATGTCTAAGATTGGCATTTTCTGCTTCTTTGGTTGGATAGAAATTCAAGTCAATAACATTATCAAGCATTCGGACCGCCAGCTTAACAGTATCCTTCAATTTTTCCCAATCAATGTTTCCATTTTCATCAATATGCCGAGACAGGTTGACAGAACCGAGATTGCATACAGCATGTTCGTCCCTGCTTGTGTTCAAGGTTATTTCAGTGCACAGGTTTGAAGAATATATCATTCCTGCGTGGTCTTGCGGAGAACGCACATTACAAGGGTCCTTAAACGTTATCCACGGATGTCCCGTCTCATAGAGCATCGTTATCAGCTTGCGCCATAGCTTCTTAGCAGGAATCTTTTTAAACAACCTGATTTTTCCTTCGTCTGCAAGTTTTTCATACTTGGTGTAAACTTCTTCAAATTTTGAACCGTAAGTGTGGTGTAATTCTGGTGCTTCGTCGGGTGAGAACAATGTCCATGTCTCATTGTTGATAAGTCTTTTCATGAACAGGTCAGGCACCCATACTGCCGTATTAAGGTCATGGGTTCTCCTCCGCTCATCACCTGTATTCTTACGCAACTCAAGAAAGTCTTCTATATCATAATGCCATAGTTCAAGATAGGCGCAGGTGGCGCCACGCCTCTTTCCACTTCTATTGATTGCTGCAGTGGTAGCATCCAGAATTTTCAAAAACGGAATGACACCTTGAGAATGAACATTAATGCTCTTAATGAGTGCACCTGTCGCCCTCACATTAGTCCAGTCTATCCCTATTCCGCCACTCCACTTAGCCAGAACTGCTACATCACGAATTGACTTAAAGATATGGTCAAGGTCATCTTCAACGGTTAGTATGTAACAGGAACTCATTTGGGAACGCGGTGTTCCAGAGTGGAATAATGTTGGCGTGCTTGGAACATACCGTAACGTTGACATCAGGTTATAAAACTTGATTGCCCAATCTGTATGGTTTGTTTTTTCGTTAAGAGCCAATCCCATTGCCACACGCATCCAGAAATACTGTGGAACTTCAATAACTCGTTGACTATAATCTCGCATCAAATACCTGTCATAGAGAGTTTGTAAACCTAAATATTTTATTATTCTGTCCCTTGTAATATCAATAGCCTTGGCGAGCCTTTCAAGGTCAAACTTTTCAACCAATTCGGGTTTATATCTGCCTTGCTCAAGGCCGTGCTTGATAGATGAGATGAATTGCATTCTGTAATAGTGCATAAAATCTTCTTCAAACTCATACTTACCTATGACTTCTTTGTATATAGTGTTCAGAAGGGCTCGTGCAGCAGCAAAACTATATATCGGGTCCTTCTCAATCCATCCCCTAAGGACAAGCACAATAGCAAGATTGATTTCATGGGTTTTAATTCCATCATACATGTATTTCTTGACCTGCTCTATTACTTCCTGAGGGTCAACTATATCTGCATAATCAGAGCAAATTGCTTTTATAGCAGTGGATAATTCATTCAAGTCAAAAGGCACTCTGGAACCATCACGCTTAGTAACGGTTATCTCTCCCCTATCTATTTGCTCAAAGAGGCGCTGCTGCTTTTCTTTTCTTATTTTTTCTCGTTCCTTGCGATACAATATGTAAGCCTTTGCAACATCAAAGAATCCTGCTTCCGCTATCTTTCTCTCAACAATATCCTGAATTTCTTCAACGGAAGGTATTTTTTCAGCTCCGTATTTCTGTTCCAATTCCTTAACTACACTAGCTACAATATCAGGTATGTAAAGAATACCATTGTATTCATTAACGGCTTCAAAGGCTTTAGTGATTGCCATTTCTATTTTACGAACATCAAACTCTACTATGCGTCCATCCCTTTTCTTAACAAGATTCAGTGCCATCTTTCGCTATTTATGAGTTAATCAGACCTACTTTGAAGTGGCTTAGCAAAGTTAGAGAATTGTCCCTTTCATAGACAACAAAATTCTGACCCCGAAAGTTACACTATTACCATAACAAATAGAAAATGTCAATTTGTGTAAAACTACTTGCCAATTTCATTGAAGACAGATTAACTTCAATATCCTATGTTTGTAATGGCAAATTAACTGCCTATGGAAAAGAAATTCAGGTTTATCAACCACATTGCAGGATGGATAGTATTTGCGATAGCATTGCTAATTTATACATTGACTCTTGAACCCACTGTTAGTTTGTGGGATTGTGGTGAATTTATCTCTTGTGCATATAAATTACAAATTCCCCATCCACCAGGTGCTCCATTCTTTGTGCTTATCGGACGCATCTTTTCCATGTTTGCTCCATCTCCCGAATATGTTGCTTTTGCTGTCAATATGCTTTCTGCTGTTGCCAGTGCAGGGGCAGTTATGTTTCTATTCTGGGTGACCGTATTCTTTGCTCGTCAGTTGCTTATTAAAACAGAAAAAGATTGGTCATGGTCTAAGATAATAGTTATTTTAGGTGCTGGTGCGGTTGGTGCTTTTGCTGGTGCTTTCGCTGATTCATTCTGGTTCTCTGCAGTGGAAGGTGAAGTTTATGCCCTCTCTGCCTTCTTTACAATGATGATTTTATGGGCAATGATTAGATGGGTAAGGGCAGGTGATTCACCCCATGCTGATAGATGGTTATTATTTATATCGCTTGTTGTTGGGATGGTAATTGGTGTGCACTTGTTAGGGCTGCTTGTTATTCCTGCAATTACTCTGCTCTATTTCCAGAAAAAAGGCAAGTTAAACACATTTGGCGACTTTGTTAAGGCATTCTTTATTGGCGCTGCATTGCTTGGTTTCGTTCAGTATGTTTTCATTCCCGGAATTCCTCGCATTACTGCATATTTTGAACTTTTCTTTGTAAACACACTGGGTTTTCCATTCTACACGGGTCTTTTTGTGGCTTTAGTATTCATTGCTGCTGTAATAACAGGACTCATCTATTGGACACACAAAAAAGGGAAACGTCTCTGGAACATGGGTGCTCTGGCATTGGCTATGTTAATGCTTGGATATGGCGTTTATGCCCTTGTTATGATTCGTTCCTATGCCAATCCACCAATTGATATGAATGACCCAGAAGACCCATTTAGTCTGCTTTCTTACTTGAACCGAGAGCAATACGGTGACCGTCCGTTGTTGAAAGGTCCCTACTTCACATCTCAGGTCAAAGGATATGAAAAAGTGGCACCACGATACAAGAAAAACGAGGAAACGGGAAGATACGAAATAGTAGGGTATAAAATAAGACCTGTGTATGACAAGGAATACTTCTTTCCAAGGATTTGGAGTCAACAAGACAATCACATACAGTTTTATAGATCATTCCTTGGCTTGGCTCCCAATGAGGAACCTACCTTCCTTGACAATATGAAATTTTTCTTCCAATGGCAAATAGGATGGATGTACATTCGTTATTTCCTATGGAATTTCGCAGGACGTCAAAACGACATTCAAGGTTTCATTGGTTCCAAATACGGCAATTGGCAAAGTGGAATTCGTCCCATTGATGAATCATACCTTGGTCCACAAGAATTTGACAAACTGCCAATATTCCAGAAGACCAATAAGGGACGTAATTACTTCTATATGCTTCCGTTAATTCTCGGAATTATAGGCTTACTATTTCAGTTTAGCCGTCGCGTCTGGGATGGCTGGATAGTATTCGTCTTGTTCTTTATGACAGGAATCGCTATAGTTATATGGCTTAATCAAACACCATATCAACCTCGTGAGCGAGATTATTCATACGCTGGTTCCTTCCTTGCTTTCGCCATCTGGGTTGGTCTGGGTGTGGTCGCTCTCTATGAGTTAGCCAGAAAATACCTCAAGAAGGATAATGTTGCCATTGCTCTACCTATTGCCATACTTGCATTCTTAGCAGGACCTTTCTTGATGGGCTACAGGGGCTGGGACGACCATTCCAGAGCACACAGATACACCGCCCGCGACTTTGCCATTAATTATCTTGAATCATGCGACTCTAATGCCATATTATTTACGGAAGGTGATAATGATACTTATCCTCTTTGGTATGCTCAGGAAGTTGAAGGAATCAGAACAGATGTGAGAATAGTAAACTTAAGCCTTCTGGGGGTTGATTGGTACATAGACTTTTTGAGAAGAAAGGTTAATGATGCGGACCCACTGCCCATCAATGTGCCACGAAGTAAATATTGGGGTTCAACAAGGGATTACGTGCCATATGTCAGGCATCCTCAATATGACCAGAACAGGGCTTACGACTTGCGAAAAGTGCTTGAGTTCATATATAGCGATCATCCTGCAACGCGAACCAGTAGTAGTGCCATAGAAGATATGCCTGTTGACTTTATCCCTGTAAAAAAAGTATATCTTGACGTTCCTAAAGAAAAGGTCATAGCAAACGGGACCGTTGAGCCAGAAGACTCTTCCCTTGTCGTTGACAGAATAGAATGGTCTATCCCAAGGAATGCCTTGATCAAGAACCATCTTATGACCCTAACAATTATTGCTAACAACAATTGGGAACGACCCATTCATTTTGCTGTCACCATACGACCGTCTTCGTTCGTTGGCTTGAATGACTACTTACAACTTGAAGGCTTAACATATCAATTGGTACCCATCAAGGCACCTTCCAAAATTCCGGGCTTCTTTGGACGAGTACAAGCAAATGTTATGTACAACAACGTTATGAATAAATTCAGATGGGGTAACATGGACAAATACAACATCTACCTTGATGAAAGTCATCGCCGTATGGCATCCAACCATAGAATTCAATTATGGCGACTGGCTGAAGAACTCATTATGCAAAACAAGAAAGATTCTGCTCTAAAAGTAATTGACCTTGTTATGGAAAAAATACCCGATAGCATTTTACTTTGGGAATCAATAGTTGCACAATTGGCAGCAAATTATTATAGACTTGGAAAGCCTGAGAAAGCACAGGAAATATACAACATTATGCTTGACCGCAACGAACACGATTTCAACTACTACCTTTCATTACCGCCAGAATACTTCGCCGAATATCTCAACGATGAAATTCAAAGAACGCTTTACACAACACAATTCATAGGGCAAACTGCTCTTATGTATAATGATTCCACAATAGCAAACAAGGCAACGAAGATACTGATGAAGGTTGATAGCACGGTAAGGAACAATCCACAACTATTGCAATTCTTTCAGAGATAAAAGATTAATGTCTGTTTTAGGAATTGACATAGGTACCAGGTTTTGTGGTTTAGTGGCAATAAATGGCGGAACAATAATTTATGGCAAGTTATTGAAGCAACCTTCTCTTTCAACACTATGGGCAACACTGATTGAAGTTAACAACACCCTCAGCCTGGACTTAATTATATGTGAACAACCTTACTATCATAAAAATGTGCACTCAGCGTTAGTTCTTGCAGAACAAATAGGCGTAATAAAGTTATTCTGTCAAATAAACAACATTAACTTTCTACAAATTTCTCCTTCAAAAGTCAAGAAGTTAATTTCAGGAAAAGGAAATGCTCCTAAAGAGATAATTAAAAAATTCACTAAAATAAGATTACAGGATCCTCATAGCATATTAAACACCGATAATTGGGATATAAGCGATGCCACGGCAATAGCCCTCGCAGGCGAAATTATCAAACAAAGAGGGTTCAATTATCCAAACAATTCTTGATAAGCCCTACTGATTTGCTCCGCAAGAGACTTAAATTCTTGTTCGCTCATCTTTACACGGGGCTTGGCAAAATTCATATCTGCCACAGAATTGATAGGAATAAGATGAATATGAGCATGTGGAACTTCTAAACCCACCACTGCTATCCCAATCCTTTCGCATTCCACTACCTTTTCAATAGCACGGGCTACTTTGCGAGCAAACAGCCATAAGTCACGATATAATTCTTCTGGCAAATCAAAAATGTAATCAATTTCTTCTTTTGGAATAACTAATGTGTGTCCCTTGCTCAAAGGATTAATATCCAAAAAAGCAAGAAACCTTTCATCTTCTGCCACCTTATATGCAGGAAGTTCTCCCTTAACTATCTTAGTAAACACGCTTGCCATGGCTACACTGTTATTTCCAGAATCTTAAATTGCAATTTTCCTGCAGGAACCTGCACTTCCACAATATCGCCGACCTTGTGTCCCATCAATGCTTTACCAATTGGGGACTTAGTGGAAATTTTCCCTTCTTTGAAATTGGCTTCACTTTCAGAAACTATGCGGAAATACATCGTTTGACCTGTCTTCAAGTTCTGAACTTTAACCTTAGTAAGTATATTGACTTTTGAAGTATCTATTTTATCCTTGCTGATAACTTTGACACGAGATAAAATTTCTTCCAATCGTGCTATTCTTTGCTCAAGCAGTGCCTGTGCCTCCTTGGCAGCATCATATTCAGCATTCTCAGATAAATCGCCCTTCTCGCGCGCTTCCTGAAGTTGTTTAGCAACTTTACGCCTCCCTTCCGTTTTTAGATACTGCAATTCTTCAGTTAGTCTCTTGAATGCCTCTTCGCTGATGAGTTCGTATGCCATAGGTTCCCAAATTTTCGTTAATTAACTTACATGACATTCGCTATAATTTATACAATAACAACCCTAATAAGGTTTCACAAGACTGGACTGGCTAAGGCAATAACTTTTTTACATCCTTGGTGCTGCCTCACCTGCACTTATGCAATTGGGCAATTTGCTTCCAGTAGTAAATCTGATTCCAATACTATGAATATTACCGAGGGGAGCAGCGGGTCTGAAAGCGTAGTCAAGTGCTATAGCCGGAACACCCTCTTCACCGTCTGGCTTTCTCAAAGGCAGTTGAAGAGATAAACCGAGGCTTAATCCGGACCTAAGATGTAAGCGAGTGTATGTGTCTCCACGCTGAGGAGCAA
>WFXT01000269.1 GCA_015490475.1 Bacteroidota bacterium | reverse complement strand
TCCAATGGATGCATCACCTATGATTCTGTTCTAATCCATGTTATTTATGTGCCTTGTTCTGATAGCATAGTCTTCCATCCCCTTGCCTTTACGCCTAATGGCGACGGCGTTAACGACGTGCTGCAACTATACGCTCAACGTCCCGCTTTCGTTAAACTGTGGCGCATCTATGACAGGTGGGGCAACATGCTCTTTGAAGCAAGAAACTTCACCGTCTTCCTTGACAAAATGAGCACAGAAGGATGGGACGGAACTTATGATGGAAGACTACTTAGACCCGATGTCTATGTGTATTACCTTTTTGTTGACTGTGATGGAACTGTCTATTTTGAAAAAGGTGATGTGACGCTGATTAGATGACAAATTTCTGTTGGTATTATTTTTGCAAGTAAACTTATCTAAAATCCCAAAGAAGATGAAAGCGACGATTTCATTTTTGGGTTTGCTTATTATCACCTTGATAAGTCATATTGCAATTGGTCAGAATTATCAAATCAAAGAAGGCACCTATTCCATGAGCAAAGGAAGCCAACCGGGTTTTGAAATAGTCCTTCCAGGAGTTGATGAGAAAGTAGCGCGAGATGAGATAAAGAAATGGATGAACCAATTCAAAGGCAAAACAGGGACAAGAAAAGGTGAAATTTATTCGGACAATGCTATGATTCCCGAAATAAGCGACCACCCTGTTGATATTTACGCAGTTGTCAAAAAGACAAAAGACGGAAGCGTAGTATATGTATTTTTTGATCTTGGTGGTGCATTCCTGAATCCTGGCGACCATAAAGATAAATTCAATGTTGCCAAAAGGATGCTTGACAAATTAGGTAAGGACTTGGTTCGGGCAGACCTGGAAGCTAAAATAAGAGCCACAGAGAAAGAAATAAAAAATACTGAAAGAGAGTTGAACTCTCTAAAGAAACAGCAAGAGAGATTGGAAAACAGAATAAAAGACTGCGAACAAACGATTAAAGAATCAAAGGAAGCCCTTAAGGAAAACGCTAAACAACAAGAAGAGAAAAACAAAGAGCTACAACAGCAACAACAACGCCTGAAAGAACTTCAAGAAAAACTTAAAAATGTTAAATAACCGACTCATGTTTAATCTGATTTTAGTGGGACCGCCGGGAGCAGGAAAAGGCACTCAAGCTAAGCTAATTGCCAATCATTATGGTTGGGTGCATCTGTCAACAGGAGACCTATTCAGACAACATTTAAAGAATCAAACAGAGCTTGGTAAATTAGCCCAGCAATACATGGACAAAGGATTATTAGTTCCTGATGAAGTAGTAATTGGTATGGTCAAAGAATTCATTGATCAGCACAATGATGCAAAAGGATTTATATTTGATGGATTTCCAAGGACCATTGAACAAGCAAAGGCTCTTGACGACATGTTAAGCGAGAAAGGGAAGCAGGTCAATCTGGTTATCTTCATTGACGTTCCAGAAGACGAAATCATTAAACGAATTCAGAAAAGAGCCCTTGAAGAAGGAAGGACGGACGACGCAGATGAGTCAATAATACGTAAGCGTCTTGAAGAATATATGAATAAAACAGCGCCACTTCTTGGATATTACGAACGTAAGGACAAGTTAGTCAAAATAAACGGCATTGGAACGATAGAAGAGATTTTCAATAGAATTAAGGATGTCTTAGATAAGCATTCTGCCATAGCTTAATTTTAATTTCAGACTATATTATTTTTCGTTTTTGACTTCGTATGTCAGTGATGTTTCTCTATAAGTCAGAACTATTATTCCATGCATTAAAGTGGAATAAACCAATGTTGAAAGGAGAGTATTTCTGAAAAATGGCAGTCCTGCTTCATATGCGAGTAATAGACCCTGTGGAGTATGGGGATACATTCCACTAACCAGCCAGACATAAAAGTTAGTAAGGATGAAGAACAGTACTGAAATAGCAACGCTACCAACAATGATGCGTGTCCACGTTGCCCTTCTAATAACCTTCTCAGAAAACAGAATTATCAAAGCAAAAGTCAGGTAAATAAACCACATACCTTCATGAATGCCCTGATATTGCCACAACTTGAGTCTATATAAGATTTCTATAAAAATGTCGCTCAATAGCCATGCACCAATAGGAATCAGGTATTTCTTATATCCTGACATGTATAAAGCACCTATCATGCCGATAGCCAACATGGGTGTAAAATTGGGAATACCTATAGGAAAAAGTCGGGTGAGTGACGCAACTATTATCAAAGCGATAATTCGCCACATATAGGTCTTTTTCTTTAGGAACTCTACAAAGTGTTAATTAGTTTCCTTGTTTTGGTCTTATGCCAGAAAAATTCTCACAATCACCAGAAACTGAAATAAATAGTCCCAAAGCATTCATTGGGTATAGAGGTAGTGGATATATTGTGCCACTTATTAACTTACCACCTGGAACACTTACAATAGCACCAGATGAAGAAACCGCTAAAGAATGTGCTGAGATATTAAGGTCTTTTGGGAAGGAAGCAGTTTTTTTGCCATCATCAGTGGAGTTTGTAGGCAATAATGTTCACATTAAGAAATCAAGGCAACAGAAACGTGAGTCTTTACTGCCACAGTTCAGTAAATACATTATTTGTTGCGATGTATTATCTGCATTGGAAAAGACTATTATATATGAAGAGCAAACCATTTTAATGAAGTCAAATTATGAAATTGACCTAAATGAGTTAGAAGAGAGCCTTGTTAAAGCAGGATATAATTACGTTGAGGAAGTTAGGACAAAACAGCAATTTTCTTTTAGAGGGGCAGTACTGGACATATGGTCTCGTGATAGCGAATATCCCTGTAG
>WFXT01000268.1 GCA_015490475.1 Bacteroidota bacterium | reverse complement strand
GACCAAACTTAATACCCTTTAACCACCATTTTCTGGTGTGGAATTCCAAAAACACGTCTTTAAACTTGACTTTGGCACCAGCAAAGTCCATCTGAACTTTGTAGCTGATAAGACCATCGTAAAGTTTACCGCCGTTGTATAGGCGTACACGTCTAAAGCGGGCAGTGAGAGGGGCAATAGAGCCCGTTCGGGCAACCACAGAGTCGTCACCCTGTTGAAAATTTATGTCGTAATGGATTCGTCCGCCAAGTTTGATTTGGTAGCCATCCCCTTTAATGCGAAGGGAGTTTTTCCATGAAGGTTGGGCTGAGGCGATTGTTAGAGCCATTAGTCCAAGAAGCATCGTTCGTTTCATGGCTGTTTGATTTTGTAAGGTTTTACACATCTTCACCGACAAATATATTATGCACTGCTATAAATATTAATTGACTAAAGTCTATCAGCGGGCAGGTTGCTTGAGGATCTTATACTGTAAAACTGGTTTTCATTATCTTTATAATAAGCAAAGAGCGAATTATGATAGTTGAAGAAGTTGCATATTCTGATTTTGAGGAGTTGATGTATAGGTTAAAATATGAAGGCTTTAGTGTGTCTCAAATTAATGAGAATTTATATAAAGTCGGGACAGAGACTTCCGAACCAGTCAAAGTTACTCTTAGAGATGGGCTTGTGTCTATATATGAAGGCAGTCTCTTAAACAAGTTGATAGTGTTAAAGCATATTGTAGGTGGTGCGGAATGGGTAGATAAATGCTTTATTGAAGCATTTGAAAATGCTGTTAAGAGGCTCATTAGGAATCACGACTCAGATGCGTTAATTCGTTCTGTTAAAGTTTCTAAACATATTGTGAATATTACATATGATAATGAACCTGTCATTAAGGTAGACTTACGTGACGGAATGCCAGTAATAAATGGTTATAATGACCAATGGAATAAGGCTATTCCTGAGATTTTACATATAACGGAAGAGTATTTGCCAAAGTTTTTCTTTGATATACCGATAGAGTGGACTATAGTAGGATTTCCCATAGTTGACAATGAAGAGTGGGGACTACTATTAGACTCTTCCGAACATATTGACCTGATGGGATTGGTTCTGGGATACATAGCACAGCGCCCATTATTGGTCAACATTATGAATCAATTGATAGATGAGTTTTTCAGACAGGGAGGATGGTTGGAAGAATATGCCACTGAACAGGGTTTTCCATATCAGGAGCGAAAAGGTCAGATTGAAATGGCTCAGGAAGTTCTAAAAACTTTGCTTGACACTGAAAAAAGATTGGTTATTGAGGCGCCAACAGGAACAGGGAAAACATTTGCTTATCTGGTTCCTGTTTATGTGCTCGCATGGATGATTAAAAGAACCGTTGAATCTCAGGTGGCATCTAATCTTATTGTTGACGACTTTAAACAGGTGTCATACAGAGTGGCTGTGTCAACACATACTATTACGTTGCAAAAGCAAATATATTACAAAGATTTGCCTGTTATTGACCACATATTTAAAAGAAAACTTGGGTTTAGTTTATTTTATGCTATGGCAATGGGTAGGAACAATTATGTTTGTTTGCGTCAGGCTCATGAGTTCATTTCTTCTGTGAAGAACTCGCTTTCTGGGAGGTTGCAGGGAATAGATGACGAAACAATGAAAAAGAGGGAAGAGTTTGTGGGCTATGTTGAAGAAATTTTAGATAACGACAATCTTGATAATGGCTTAATAGACGAATTGAGGAATAAAGTGTGGGAGGGATATGATGATTTGTTTAGCGAAATGGCAGAAAATATTCAATCAGATAGGCATAATACTCTTGGTAAACAATGTCCCTTTTATGAAAAATGCTATTATTATCGGAGCAAAGGTCTATGGGAAAGTGCTGATATACTAATTATGAATCACTATTTACTGGCATTGATTTTTGACTTGCGACCTAAATACTTCAGAACCATCAAGGGAGTTATTGTTGATGAGGGGCATCATTTTCCTGAAGTAGTAAGAAGTTTGAAGGGCAGGATAGACCTGTCTGTAATGGGCATTGCACGAAGCATAGGTAAGAAAATAAAACGTCTTGCCGAAATAAAAGAGTGGCTGAAAGGACAGGGAATTCCGTATAGATTAGCGTTTCTAAGAAACAATATGCCTATTGTGGGAAACCATGTTTATAATGACTATGCTAAAGCGATGGAAAAAGTTGAAAAGCGATTTGCAAACCTGAAAATTTATGTGAATGATATAATTCATCGTTCCCTTGCTGAAATAGTTGCTCTTATTAAGCCTGATCAGGATGAGGGTGTTATAACAAGCATTCCTATTAAACCATTTAGAACGGTTGTAAACGATAGTATTGATGAGAATGCCGATAATTGGTTTGTTGCTTTGAAAAAATTATATGATGTTATCACTAACTTGAAACAGGAGATTGATAATCTTAGGGTTGCAGTCAGTGATGTGATAGGGATCCTGAAGGATGGTTATGAGAGGGCTGTTCAGGATATGCCAAGCGGTTCGGAGGCAGAAGCCCTTGGAGAATATATTAACATTACAGAAGAATCAGTTTTTGCTGTATTTTCTGCACATTTGGAAAGCCTTGACGAGTTTTCAAAGAATATTAAGAAACTAATAGAACAATTTGATGATAAGAATGATGGCGAAAAGTGTACCAATTTTGCCTATTGGATTGACCTGCGCAGAGATAGGCGTGCTAAAAACAAAGAGAAATTTATTATGCGATTCCACAAACAGGCTGTTTTCCCTGATGAATTATGCAGTGAAATTCTTTTGAGTAATGATATTCCTTTTGTATTTACATCTGCAACAATGACCACTCTTGGCAGTTTTGATTTCTTTATTGCAAGAGCAGGTTTACAGAGTTTATACAGTAAGGTTGTAACTAAAACATTGGAAGCCAATTTTGATTATAAGTCTCAAATGGATATTCTGGTGCCAACAGATATGCCCAGTGTTAAAAGTGAGGATAAATATTTAGATGCTTTAAGCAACCAGATTGAAGAGTGGCTGTTGGCATCCAGAGGACAGGCACTTGTCCTTTTCACGTCTTATGCAATGATGACAGAAGTATATGACCGTGTTAAGAGTGCTTTACTTAAAGAGGGAATAGGGGTCTATATTCAGGATGACACAGTGAGCAGGGATGAATTGCTTAGAAAATTCAGGGATGAGCGATTCTCAGTGTTATTTGCAACAAAAACATTTTGGGAGGGTATTGATGTTCAGGGTCTTTCCCTGCAGTTGTTAATCATTACCAGATTGCCATTTCCTAATCCCAGTGATATTAATGAAAAAGCACTTGAAAAATGCCTTAAAGAAAGAGGAGAGGATAAATTCTGGGTATATGACCTGCCTGTCGCTGGGATGTTGTTGAGACAGGCGGTAGGGAGGCTCATTCGCTCAGAGACAGATTCTGGTCTGGTCATTATAACTGACACCAGAATTGTTACTGGCAGTTATGCAAGTCAGTTGCAGGGTTCTTTACCAGTTCCTGTAAAGAAATTAAAAAGTGCAGAAATAACAGAGCACATTCAAACAAAAATCATGAGGGACTGATGCGACAAATGAAAGGAAATTTGTTTTTTGCCTAATTTAGCAGAAAAACGTTGTTAGTATGGCACAGGTTGAAGTTATAATGCCAAAGATGGGCGAGAGCATTACAGAAGCGACTATAACCAAATGGCTCAAGCAGGAAGGGGATGTGGTAGAAGCAGATGAGCCAATTGTTGAAATAGCCACTGATAAAGTGGATTCAGAAGTTCCAGCACCAGTGTCAGGAAAGATAGTGAAAATACTTTATAAAGAAAATGATGTTGTTCCTGTTGGTTCGCCAATTGCTATCATTGAAACAGAAGGAGAGGCTGCAGAGGTGGAGGGAGCAGCTCGTGTAGCAGAAGAACCAGTTAAAGAAGTGACTGTTCAAGAAACTAAAGAACAACCAGTAGTTGCACAACAGACAGCAGTGCAAGAGGCTACTATCAAACCTACTACAAGCGATAATGGAGATAGAAGCAAGTTCTTCAGTCCCGTGGTTATGCGTATTGCACAAGAGCATGGAATATCTATGGCTGAATTGGCATCTATAAAGGGAACAGGGCTTGGCGGACGAGTTACCAAGAAAGATATATTAAGGTACATTAAAGAAAAACAAAGCAAGCAACAAGTTGTTGAGGCACAGCCAGAAACGAAGACCGAGGAGAAAAAAGTTGCAGAGCCAGCACCATCCGTTCACGAGCCAGTAACTCGGGTTCAACAACCACAAGCGCCAGCTGTTGTATCTTCCACCGATTATGAACAGAAATATGGTGGTCCTGTTGAGGTTATAGAAATGGATAGAGTCAGAAGGCTTATTGCTGAACACATGGTTCGTTCTAAGCAAACATCGCCCCATGTTACTTCCTTTGCAGAAGCCGATGTTACACGAATCGTTAAATGGCGTGAAAAGATTAAAGACGAATTCTTTAAGCGTGAAGGATTTAAGTTGACATACACACCAATCTTTATAGAAGCAGCCGTTAAGGCTCTGAAAGATTATCCATTGCTTAATGCTTCAGTAGAAGGGGATAAAATTATAGTTAAGAAATTTATAAACATAGGTGTTGCCGTGGCACTTCCCGATGGCAACCTAATTGTGCCAGTTATAAAAAATGCCGACCAGTATAATCTGGTAGGTTTAGCAAGGGTGCTTAATGACCTTGTTACAAGGGCAAGATCAGGACAGTTGCGTCCAGAAGATATAGAAGGAGGAACCTTTACCCTCACTAATGTGGGAACATTTGGTAGCATTGCGGGAACACCTATCATTAATCAACCACAAGTTGCTATCTTGGCAACGGGAGCCATCAAAAAACGTCCCGTGGTCATAGAAACAGAGGAGGGAGACATGATAGGAATCAGACACATAATGATTTGTTCCCTCTCTTACGACCATAGGATAATTGATGGTGCCTTGGGTGCCACATTCCTCAATAGATTTGTTTACTACGTTGAAAATTTTGATACTAACCAGAAAATATAGAGAGCCATGACCAGCAAATTCATTACTGTTATAGGGGGAATTTTGAGCCTTAGTTTAATACTGCAATCATGCGGATTGTTTAAGTACTCTTCTGCCTATAAGAAGAAGCGTCGGGATGCTTACGACCTCTATTATACCTATCAAAACTATGAGAAAGCACTTAAATACTTTACCGAACTTGACTCAATGAGTAAAGGTAAGGATTGGAAAGTTCGTTATCACAGGGCGTTGTCCTATTTACAAAGTGATGTGAATAAACCCGCCGCATTACCCTTATTGCTTGATAAAACTGTTGCTAAAAAGATGAATAAGAAGAAGAGGAAAAAGGACTATTATTACTGGCTCGGAAGAGCGTATCATTATGCTAATAAATTTGATTCCGCAATATATTGGTATGATCAATTTCTTAGTGTAGCGGGGGAAGGAAGCAAGCGGGCTCCTGAAGTTAAATTACTCAAGCAACAAGCAGAAACGGGTAAGCAATTGGTAGCAAATCCCAAAAAAATAAAAGTTGAAAACCTTGGACAGGCTATTAATACCCCCTATCACGAGTATGCTCCTGTAATAACTCCCGATGAAAGCATTTTGATGTTCACTTCACGTCGTCCAGGTAATATTGGAGGCTTAAGAACGAGAGAGGGAGAGCCTGACACTTTCGGTGGAATATGGTTTGAGGATGTCTATGTGGCAATAAAAGCAAATGGCAAATGGTTGGAAGCACAGAATGTCGGTGCACCAGTCAACACGCCCGACCATGATGCTACAGTTACTATATCGCCGGATGGGAAAACTATGTACTTCTATCGTAGTGATGGTAAAAAGTGGGGTGACATCTACAAAAGTGTCCAAAGTGGATACACCTGGGCAGAGCCTCAAAAATTGGGACCGCCTATTAACAGTGAATACTGGGAACCAAGCATGACTATGACTCCTGATTCTCAGATAATTATCTTCTCAAGTAATAGACCAGGGGGCTATGGAGGTCTTGACCTTTACATGTCTCGTAGGCTACCCGATGGTACATGGGCAAAACCAGTTAACCTTGGTCCCAAGGTTAACACGCCTTACGATGAAGATGCTCCATTCATTCACGTGGATGGCAAGACTCTCTACTTCAGTTCAAATGGTCCTAATAGCATGGGAGGGTTTGATGTCTTTGTTACCAAGATGGTAGGAGACAATGAATGGACAGATCCGGTAAATCTAGGTTATCCTATAAATACTAGTGATGATGATATATTCTTTGTATTATCACCAGACGGTCGACGTGGTTATATGGCCTCTGTTCGTCCAGAAGGACTCGGAGGACAAGATTTATATTTGATATACATGCCAGTAGAAGAAGATATTCTGCCTTCTGCTTTAGTTCTTGTTAATGCTAATGTGGTAGATGCAAACACTAAACAACCAATTTTAGATGCTGAAATTAAGGTCTCATATAAAGACTCTATTCTGGGAACATTTTCTGCTGATGCTAATGGAACGTATGTAATGATTGTTCCAGAAGGAGTTGACTTAGTTTATACAATAAATGCCAAAGGCTATCCTGTACACATAGATACAATAGCATTTCAGGCAGAAGAGAAAGGGTCTATATCATATACATTTGAACTCAAAAAACAAGTTGTAGATAAATGGGAACAACTCAGGAAGGTTATGCCTGTCATATACTTTGACTTTGACAAGGCTGTAGTTAAAAAATCGGAACAACCTAAGATTGATAGTGTTATTGCCGTTATGAAACAACATCCGGATGCTCGCTTGAGAGTGGTAGGTCATGCTGATGCAAAGGGAACACTGCAATATAACTATAAACTTGGTATGCGTCGTGCCGAAGCAGTAGCTAAACTATTGACTCAAAAAGGATTTCCAAAGGATAAGATATACATTGAAAGTTATGGCGAAGTCCTACCAGTGAAACTCAACGTTCATGCTGATGGGCGAGACAATCCAGAGGGCAGAGCATTTAACAGACGTGTTGAGTTTATTCCTTATCCAGAAGGGCAGGAAATAAAGCCACTGGCAGACCCGCTTAAAATTCCTTCTGTGATTAGATACAACAAGTTTGTTGACACTCTGTCTTCTCAGGTCTATACCGTTCAGATACACGAAGGTAAGGACAAGCTACCATTGGCTTACATCACGGGTATGCATCCTGTCATTATGAAGTACGAAAAAGGAAAATATACCTATTATTCGGGTGTATTTGTTTCAGAGGAAGAGGCTCAAGAACATGCACAACGCTTAAAAGATATGGGCGTTCCTGAGCCTGTGGTTACAACAATTAGAGGTAAGAGAGTAAAGGTGGGACAACAGCACCCTGCCGGACATCATAAGCCTAAAATGGAATAAGTTAATTGATGAGAGTTGTGAGTTATGTGAGAAAACTACATTGTGTAAAATCCCTTTTTCTATTGCATTACTTGGATTTGCGGTTCTGGAATAATTAGAGAGGTAATTTTTAAAGCCTTTTATAACCACAAAAAAAAGTTGATGGTATTCTGGTACCTAATAGTTGGAGCTGTAAAAAGCAAAACGTAAAAACAAGGAGTGTACTAATTCACTTTCTTGATTCAAGGACTAACTGTGTGAAAAACAAAAATGCAATGGTAACACTTAGAAAGTATATCACGTCACGGGAGTCAATAACGCCACGACCAAGTGATAT
This sequence comes from Bacteroidota bacterium, assembly GCA_015490475.1. Lineage (GTDB taxonomy): Bacteria > Bacteroidota > Bacteroidia > JAADEI01 > JAADEI01 > JAADEI01. The sequence continues at coordinate 5,658 of WFXT01000268.1, read as the reverse complement.
GTAATGTGCATACATGCCCAGTTGTTCAAGAATCCAATCATACCGACCAATGAATGTTGCCATCTGGCTGAGAGCACCAAAACCATAATAAAAGAAGAAGGAGATAAAGAGAGATAGAAGGAAGGCAACGGTTTGGCTACTTGTAATCACGGAAGCGAAAAGACCTATGCTGACAAAGGAAGAACCCAGTAATATAAGTCCCATGTAGGAACCAATTATTGCACCAATAGGTAGGTTGCCAACCGGTGTTGAAAGCCAGTATAGGAATACAACATATGTGACTGTTGGGAGAAGGGCAATCGTGAGGAGGAAAGCAGAGGCAAGGAATTTGCCAAGGACAACTTCCCATTCTCTAAAAGGTCTGGTTAGTAGGAGTTCAATGGTCTGTGTCTTCTGCTCTTCGGCAAAGGAACGCATTGTGATCGCTGAGGCAAGAAACATGAGGAGCCATGGTGCAAAGTCAAAGAAAGGTTGTAATGATGCATATCCTGACTCCAGAATGCTTGTTTGTGGGAATATCCAGAGCCATAGTCCGGAGGTGATAAAGAACACTGCAAGCACCATATAGGCAATTAGTGAACTTAGAAATGCCGATACCTCCTTGAAAAATATGGCTTTCATATTTCCATTGTTAATTTATGGAAGACTTCTTCTAGTGCCTGTTCTTCTTCAACAAGTGTTAACAGTGTCCAATTATTAGAAACGCAAAGTTGGTACAATATGGGACGAATGTCTTCCTCCGATTCGGAATAAACAATCCAATGTCCCGGACCTATGACTTCCACGTGCCATCGTTTTAGTGATTCTGGAATATCGGTTATTTTTTCCTGAATCTCCAGTCTGAATCGTCTTCTAGAAAATATGGTCTTTTTTAAGTGTGCTGGGTCGCCATCGGCAACGAGTCTTCCTTTGTTTATGATGATAACTCTTGAGCAGACTTGCTCCACTTCCTGCATAATGTGTGTAGATAAGAGAATAGTTCTTTCTTTTCCTAATTCACGAATTAGTGTTCTGATTTCAATGACTTGATTGGGGTCTAACCCACTTGTTGGCTCATCCAGAATTAAGACTTCTGGGTCATGCAATAGGGCATGTGCTAAACCTACTCGCTGTTTATAACCACGAGACAATTGTCCGATTTGCTTGTGTTGTTCAGGTCCCAAACCTGTTATCTCAATAACTTCCTTTATTCTTTTAGAAGGATTCGCGATTTTTTGGGAATATGCCATGAATAGTAAGAACTCTTTTACATACATGTCATAGTAAAGGGGATTATTTTCTGGCAAGTATCCTGTGTGTTTTCTTACTTCAAGAGATTCCTCAATGCAGTCATATCCCAATATTTTGGCTTCGCCTTCTGTGGGAAGGTAATATCCTAATAACATTCTCATTGTGGTGGACTTGCCTGCTCCATTAGGACCAAGGAATCCTACTACTTCTCCCTTGCTTACAGAAAAAGAAACCCTGTTAACGGCAATTTGTTCGTCAAATCTTTTGGTCAGATTTTTAACCTCGATATATGTTTCTGCCATAAGGTTATGAAACTTGATTTTATTTAGTTTCTCTGTTTAATGGTGTTTCTTTTATAGCCTGTGATTTTAAAGGCTTTTTGTCGTGGTTTGATGGATGTGGCATGTCTTCAGGAATAATTATTTTGACTATTGCTTTATGTAAAGGACGTCTGTATTCTGCAACAGGTCTAAGGGGCTTCAGTTCTCCTTTTCCTTGTGTTATTATTTGAGCCATAGGGATTGTATCAGATATTATTTTTGCTACGTTGTCTGCCCGTCTCTGGGAAAGTTTAAGGTTATAATCTGTAGGTCCAAGGTCACAGGCATAACCTGAAATGACAACTTTCATAGTGTCTTGCTTTTGGGTAAAATAATCTATCCATGGTGCTATCCACTTTAGTAAACTGTCTTTAAATTCTTGTTTTACAACCGCTTTGTCATGGTAAAAATATACCACAAAGGAATCAGGTTCTTCTGGTAATGGAATTTCTTTTTTGCTGTACTTTTCTATAAGATACTCTGGCAATTCCTTGCCTTCTGCCCAACTGACGAAAGAATCTCGGACTACGGATAGTTCCGTAAATTGCATTGGCTTCCCTCCTATTAAACTCCATGGTTTTTGTTCAAAAGGAACGAATGATGCAGTATCAATGATAGAGTTCCATACCATGGGGGTTAGAGTGTCTTCATAAGCCCAGAACCATTGACTTCTACCAGATATGTAGTTAAGCCATTTCCTGTCCCATCGCAAAACAAACGTGTCCTTTTCGCCACTTATGTACCATTGATGCAAGGGCAACAAATAATTACTGTCGGCACTTGTTTTCCAGTCTAAGTCAGGATATGTAGGAATCAATGGAATTACGTTGGATACAATGTTCTTATATTCCCTGTGTATGTGTATTCTGGCAATGGGTGTCATGAAGCCTTGATAGATTCCAACAAGTTCAAAGTCGCCTTCCAGAGGAACAACAATGGAATATTTACCTGTATTTTGATGGCTATAAGTGGTTAAAATGACTTCTCCTGTTGCGAGGTCTTTAAGTTCAAGACGGGTGATAACAGGCTTTCCGTCAAAGGTTGTTTTGCCTGAAACGGTTGTCAGGGCAGGAGGGGGATAAAACCACTCTGGTGTAGCAATTGCGTAAATGTCTTGTGTTCCAACACCATTCATCCTGTCCGAGGTAATGTATGCTCTAAAACCATACTTTGAGGAGAAAAAGTATAGGTCGTTGTCGGGAGTATTGACAGGTGGACCTAAATTGATAACATTGCCCCATGAACCATCTGGTTGCCTTTCTGCTCTAAAAATATCATATCCCCCCATGCTTCGTGTGGGCGAATTGGAAGCAAAGAACAAGTATTTTCCATCCGGTGAGATGTATATACCTTCTTCGTCGTATTTAGTGTTTATCAAAGAACCAAGATTTCTGGGTTGACTCCATGAACCATCTGATTGCTTAATACACACATATATGTCTCGTCCGCCTTCTCCCCCCGGCATGTTTGATGTGAAATATAGTTCCTTGCCGTCTGGACTAATAAATGCACTTGATTCAAGCCACTTGGTGTTTATAGACAGGGGAACTGGTTCTGTCCATCCCGTGTCGGTGAGTCTTGTTTCATATAAGTCTCCAAATTGTTTACCGTCACTTTTATAGATTATGGCATATTTTCCGTCTGGACTGATGTATGCAGTGGCATCGTGCTGTTCTGTGCTAAGGGCTGAATCAAGGAAAACTTCAGGGATTTCTTGCGTGTAGTCTATTTGCCAAATATCTTCATAGAAAAATCCATAAGGGTCTTTGTGTCCTGTCATAGCACGTCTTCCACCAATATTGCCAGGTCTTCTGGCAGTGAAGTATATCCGTGTTTCCCGTTCTGGCAACACAGGGGCATATTCTCTGTAAGATGAGTTGATGGGGTCAAGCATGTTAAAGACATAGGTGTCTTCATAGGTTGTGTCTTTTATTATTTCATACGTGTTTTTGAGATATTGTAGCCATTTGTTTATTCTGGCACGTTGGCGGGGCATCCTGGCTTTCTGTAATGCCTTTCCATAGGCTTCTTGTGCATTGTCCAGTTGCAAAAGGGAATGGTATCCACGTCCAAGGAAGTACCAATACCAGTAAGCATATTTACGTTTGCGAATAATCTTTTCGTTTTGCAATTCTTCCAGAACAATGACTGCCTTTTCCTTGTTGCCTCCCCCCGCTATATGAGATATTGCCCACCCTAATCGTACTATTGGTTTGGTAGAATCTTTTTGCCACAATTGGTCAAAGAGCTCAAGGGCAGGGGGCTCGTTGTTATCAAAAATATATATTAAGCCATTTTTAGCCGTGCGTGTTATGCTTCCCTTGATACTCTTAGTATCGTTTGATTGCCCCATAATAGTCCCAGATATTGGCAATAACCAAACCGCTAATACCCAAAAAGTGTTTCTTTTCATATTACTTTCAATTTTCAAATAATGGTTTTGCTGTTTTTAAACCTTTCGTATGAGCATTTTTTACGAAGTTATGCAATTCCTGTTCATTGAATGCTTTGGCCAGATAGTAGTATTTCTTGTTTGCCTTATCTGTTTGATCAATATATACATAAATTGTGTCGGCAATTCCATTGAAAAAGTCTTGTGGAAGTTTGCGATTTGTTTCAATGAGAAGTATCCATTTGCCTTCGTCTGGGAATTCTTTTAGAGAAACAATGTTAGGTCCTTTTGATGGGTCAATGCCTTTATACGGCTCAAAAATGTTATCTGTGTTGGTTACTGAAGCAATGAAGAATTCAACGCGCCGATTTTTAGCCCTTTGTGATGGTGCGTCTTCCCCTGAAAGGGTGTAATTGAGTACTAATGGTGCTACTTCTCCTAAGCCCTTAGTTAATATCCTGTTCGGGTTTATACCCTTTCTAACGAGCCATCTTTTTACTGCCTGTGCCCTCTTTTCTGATAGGTTAGCGTTGTATTTATATCCTCCCACTGCGTCGCTGTGTCCGACTACATAAATCTTTACATATGGATAATCTCTCAGAAAGGTGTACACTGCATTTAATTCACGCTCGGAAACAGGTAGTATTGAGTCGGAGTTGAAACTGAAGTAGATATTACTGAAGTAGAAAGAGGCACCTGGTTTTAAATCTCCGGTTATAATGTTTACTTCTATGATTGAATCTAAATTTTTATTTTCGTTTAGAGTAGTCAAGTACTCCGCTACATTGCCATGTTTAACATACATTTTGTATGACTTGTTAGAGACCAAAAGTTTTTTATAATATGAAACCGTGGGAGAAACTTGTTTTATGTCTGCAAAAATAGTATCGTAAGTGCTGCTGGTAAAGAATACTCTCACTATTTGAGTATCAAAAGATATTATTATTCCTTCCGCTTTGAATTTGCCTACAAAAGACAGTCTTCCTGCATATTTCTTCCGTTTAAAGAACTCAGGCAGGTATTTAATTAGGAATATATCGTATCCCCCTTTGCCCCCTTGCCTATTGGATGAGAATACAGCACGCATGCTGTCAATAGGAATGTAATAGGTTTCCCCAGATGGTGTATTTATTGGGAATGGCAAAGGAATGGGCTGTGTCCAGCCTGTTTCCGTCCTTTCAGAGAAATAAATGTCATAGTCCCCAAAGTTATTTCCTGGTCTGTTTGAACTGAAATACAGAATCTTGCCTCCTTTGTCTATTGCAGGTGCAATTTCATCATAAGGTGAATTTACAGGATATCCAAGGTTTATGGGTTCACTCCACTTTCCCTTTTTATCCCGGACACTCATCCAAATGTCCTTACCACCGAGGGAACCCTCCCTGTCACTGGCAAAAAATACTGTGTCACCACTGGGGGTGAATGCCATTTGCCCTTCCCAATATGGTGAATTAAGGTGTCCTTTGAGCTTTTCTGGTTCTGTCCATCCCTTGGGTGTCTTTACAGAAAAATAAGTGTCTCCTGCTTTTATTCCGTCGTCCCTGTATATGTATAGTGTGTCTCCTGATGGACTAATCCCGTTTGGTGCTTCATTCCTTTCTGTGTTTATTGGACTGCCAATGTTTCGGGCGTCATTAAATGTGTTATTTTCAAAGCGAGCATAATAAATGTCTTCATACCAGAAGCCACCTAAGGAATCGGGAGTTCCTGTTATTG
>WFXT01000267.1 GCA_015490475.1 Bacteroidota bacterium | reverse complement strand
AGGCATTTGTTTTGTCTTCTTTCCCTTCAATAGATTATAAGAAAATATGTGGTAAATGCTAACCCTGATTTTCTTCTGATTGATTTTCATCAGATTGGCGTCCCTTTACAGCATATTCAAACCTTCTCCTTAACTCAGCAATTAAAGTATCTAGTCCGGGGACTCCTGCCTCAGCAGCCTGTCTTAAAGAATTATAGATAAACAACGCGGTGGTGTAGGCATCTGCTCCTGCTGCCATACGTGTGTCTTCCACTGCTTCAAGCAAAGAAGAAAGTTCTTGAGCAAGGATTCCTAAATTTTTCCACAGTTCTAAGTCTCGTTCCATTTCCTCTAAGTCCACGTATGGCGGTAATAAATCTTTCCTTTCTTTAGCTATTTGCAGAGCACGTTCTACGAAAGCAATGGTTTTGTCTCCCATTTTGAGACCTCCCCGTCGTTCCTCTGGACTTAATTGAATTAAAAACGGCAAGTGTTTTTTGATATGTGATATTTGCTTTATCAAATGTTCCAGTTCTTCCTGTGTCAATTGCCCGCTGACTCTCCCTTTCTTGTCCATGTTATCAAATTTTATGAATAAAATTACTGAAAAAAGACTCAGTGTGATAATATAGTCATTGTCTCAAAGTTTTTAAATTGTTTAATGTTCAATCCTATGCCACAGGATAAGCGAAATCTGGCCTGTCTTCCTTGAGTTCTATCTTTTCGGCTTCTCGTGGCAGTTCAACCACTTTGTAGCGTTTGACCCATCTTTCTGGTAAGTGAATTAGTATATCGCCACGCTTGATTGTTGTGGCTTTCAATAGTGCTTCATAGGAAATTTTGACACCCCATACCTTCTTACCGAAACGATTGGTAAATTCCCCAGGTCCTTCTAATCTGATGTTGCGGGCAGACCCGGGAAAATAGAGCCTGCGGGCATACCACCTATTTCTGCCGGAATGGAAATATACAAGCCAGAGAGTTCTCCCTTCTTTATATCTATGCTCCGTAGGGATATATTTTTCTGCTTTTTCCTCTTCCTCTAACAATTGCTCTATGTATTGTTCTACTGTTTGGTCTTCGGCAATGTCCGATGAGTCCCATTTTTCAAAGGACACATGCCAGTTGTTAACTGTGGCAACTATCTCAGCCACTTTTATCGTTCTTTCTTCTTCCTTTTCCACCAGTTGCTTGAGCTGGTCAAACACATCGGCGAAACGTTCCTGAAAGTCAGGAAGCAACAGAAGGGCAACCAGCAGGTCACTGCCTCGTTTCAACCTGAGCAGGTCCTTTTCAGATTCTGCAATAATCATAGCCTTTCTGATGCGACAGAAGGAACGCCTATAATCTTCAAGAATGTCAGCATCTTCCTTTAGAGCAATGGTGCTCTCTATGGTTTCATGAATCACTTCTTCTGGCAGTTGCTTTAGTTGTTCTTCTATTGAAGGGTCATTGGGTCCCCATGGGTCATATTCAGCATCCCAACCGTAGTATTTAGCAATGAAATTGGCAAGTCTAACAGTGATGTAATTCTCTTGGCGAGCCACATCCCGAAGCCTCTCCACCATCGGACCAAACTTCTTCTTCCAGAATGGCGAATATGTCAATGTGCATAAGTAATCACTTCGCTTCTTTAAGTCAGTTAGCTGTCCCTTATCTTCAACAGCGAGCATCTCATCCCTTATAATGCAATTGATTCGCCGAATGTCCTCAGGTCCCTCTACCTTGCCATATATCCGTGCCATCTCTCTGTTTTTTTAGTAAAGGTAACACTTATTGTATAAACAATTCCTGATTGATGATATTTAGAGCAAAGTTTTTGAGTGTTGTATAGAGATACATATTTTTGTAAGTGAGTGTTTAGTAATTTTATAAATGCCCAAAAAATCCTGAGCCATGCGTGAGGGAAAGGTGGCAAAATGGATGATGTTGGGGCTTATGATATTATCGCTTGCTATTTACGGACAAGTGGCAATAGTGACCGGGAATGATTTTGAAGATGCTTATGACATAGAAAGAACCAGTGATGGCGGTTATGTGATTGTGGGGGGCACAGCCAGTTTTGGTGGGCTATCCAGAAACGTTTATATTGCTAAGCTTGACTCTAACTTTAATATGCAATGGTCCAGGGTCATCAGCAGTGGTTATGACGAATATGGGCTTTCAGTGATTCAGACCAGCGACGGCGGATACGCTATTGCAGGCCAAATAAGGTCTCTGCTTATTAATACAAGCACTATGTCGTGGGATGTTTTTGTTATCAAACTTGATGCAAATGGAAATATTGAATGGTCCCAGGTGGTGGGCGGTACCAATGATGATGGAACGCTTTTCAACGGTGGCATT
>WFXT01000266.1 GCA_015490475.1 Bacteroidota bacterium | reverse complement strand
GATAGTCCCAGTGTAATAAAAGGTTTACCAGAATTTAATATGCGACGCTGGTTTGCTTCCAATAACATTTATGGTGTAGTTTGGATGCGAAGTCCCAAGGTTATAACAACAGATAGAACTTTGTTTTCCTTCGCTCAGGAATTGCGATATGATGTGATGCAAATTAATGCCCGATATATTGATAGCAATAATGTTTTACTGGTTAATGCATTAACACTGGGTTATAGAGATGAACTTTCTGAAGATGTCAGGGAGTCTTTCAGGGAGGCTGGGATAATCCATATCCTTGCCATTTCTGGACTTCACGTAGGAATTATTTACATGTTTCTTGTGCTTGTGTTCGGATTTCTGGGTAAGTATAGAATTATTCCTTTAATTCTTCTGCTGGTGGCATTTTCATTCATCACTGGTTTGATGCCATCTGTTGTCAGGGCATCCATAATGCTTGTTCTGGTGGAATTGGCTCGTATCACAAACCGAAAAACCATTGGGCTAAACATTCTCTTTACTGCCATGCTTATTATTGCTGTGATATTCCCGTGGCAAGTCTTTTCAATAGGTTTCTGGTTCTCGGCAATGGCAGTAATGGGAATCCTTGCTGTGTGGATACCTATGTCCCGAATGTTTCACGTGGAACCATCGTGGCTTCGCTGGACAATATCCATGCTCGCCGTTACTATATCTGCACAAGTGTTCTTGATCCCTATTCAAATTTTGCTATGGCAACACATTAGTATAGCAGGACTTCTGGGCAATCTGCTCGCCATCCCACTGGTTACTCTGATTTTACTGTCAACAATTGGTTTGTGGCTTGTCTCATTCTGGCATTTGCTCGCATCTATTACAGGAAACATTGTAAATATGCTCACTGACTGGCTCGTCTTATGGAGTAATTTAGTTTCAGAATTGCCACTGAATTTTTATATTCCACTACGAACTCTGGTATGGATTGCTCCTATAATATTCCTTCTTATACTGTTGGTCGGGTTTGCCCGTAGAGATAAAAGCGTGTGGTTGGGTGTTGCCGTGTTAATAACAGGAATTTGGACATATTTTGCTATGAAAATGAAACCACTTGATAAGCCCTTTGTCTGGAATGATAACACTAACCTTATAGTTGCCTGTCCAGAAGTCAATATGATATATGCCACTGAACAATTATCTAAGGAAAGCAGAAGCAAAATAGGGCTTTACACAACTTTAATAAATCCTGAAATGCAAAGACTTCGTACTGACACAACTTTCTTTTGTATGGGAAATTACATTGCATATTTCCACGGTGACCGAAAATGGTTTGACACAACCGCATTGAAAAATAGTTCACTATGGATTATGGATTCTATTTCATATATCCCTGTTAAAAACCTGTATTCCCACAACCCAAATGCCATAATAGTTCTGGGAAGTAATATCCCACATAGAACAAAAAAAGGAGTTCTAACTGTTTGTCGTCGCCTTGAAATGAAATGCGTGGATATCGCCAAAGAAAACTTGCTGATTCTGGAACCCGTGCAAGAATAGGCTTCAAACCAAGATTTAATATCCCAGATGTTTAATTAAACCAGTTTAGGTGGTGGGAGTGATGAATACGAATTGCGTTTTATATTTTCTTAGTTCCGCTTGGAACGAAAAGTGGTGCTAAGAGAGGCTATCTCATATTCACTAATAGCGAGGAAATCTGTGTTTCTCAGTGTCACTCTATGGTTTATAATTCAAAGATAGAAACAAACGGCAGAGCACACAGAACATATGAGTAGAGTATTTAAAAAGTAAGAGTTGTGAAGAAAAACTCTGGCAATGCCTTTGTGAAACTTTGTGTCCCTATGTGGTTTTATTACCCTGAATACCATTATTCACAACTGGTGTATGTTTGCTTTAAAAGAACATAAGCCATGTCGGATGTTGGGAAATATATTCCCGTTAGCCCTGAGGAAGTTAATCACATGCTTAAAACAATCGGTGTCTCATCACTGGATGAACTTATGGATAGGGTCATTCCTGCCCATCTCAGGAAGGATTTTCAGTGGAACATACCAGATGCTCTTAGTGAACAGCAACTGTTAGAGTATTTTGACAGGCTTGCAAGTGAAAACAAAGTGCTTCGGTCTCTTATTGGCAGAGGCTTTTATGGAACATTTACCCCCCCTGTGATACGCCAGAATATCCTTGAAAACCCTAATTGGTACACGCAATATACACCTTATCAAGCAGAGATTAGTCAGGGACGCCTTGAAGCACTTCTGGTTTTTCAAACTATGATAGAGAACCTGACAGGAATGGAAATTGCCAATGCTTCTTTGCTTGATGAAGGCACTGCTGCCGCTGAAGCAATGACCTTTATGATTCGCATAAAACGGGTGAAAGAAAATCCCGTCATTTGGGTCCACGAAAGCGTATATCACCATACTTATGAATTATTGAAAGGAAGAGCAAACCCAATGGGTATAACATTGTTATATGGTTCTGTCGAAGATGTTGCCGATAAACAATTTCACGGGTTAATTTTTCAAATGCCCGACACTAATGGTGCTCTCTGGGAACCTTTTGAGTTGATTCGTGTAGCCAGAGAAAAAGATGCCGCTATAACTTTGATAACTGATCCGTTGGCTCTGGTGCTAATGGGTCCGCCTGCCGCATGGGATATTGATGTGGTCGTCGGCTCTGTCCAACGGTTTGGCTTGCCATTGGGTTTTGGAGGTCCCCACGCAGGTTTTTTCGCTACTAAGATGGAATTTGTGAGACAGATTCCGGGTAGAATAATTGGTGTTTCCAGAGATAAAAATGGTAACATTGCATATAGAATGACCTTGCAAACTCGCGAGCAACACATCCGTAGGGAAAGGGCAACAAGTAATATCTGTACTTCGCAATCTTTGATGGCTATTGCATCTGCTTTTTACGCTGTTTACCATGGTAATGATGGTCTGAGAAGAATAGCGGAAAGAATCCATCACAATGCCATTAAACTGGATAGATTGCTCGCAAAACATGGCATAGTTAATGAAAATAAATACTTTTTTGACACAATTAGATTTAAGGTTGACAATGTGAAAACTATTAAAGAACGTGCTTTGTCTCAAGGATATAACTTCTGGTATGAGGACAATTATGTCTCTATTTCTCTTGATGAACTAACAGATGATAGCGAATTAATGGATATTGTTGAAATCATTACAGGTGAAGGACCGAAAGAACTACCGCATGTAGAATCAGAATATAGAATCCCACAATCAATTAGGAGAGATAGTCCCCCTCTTTCACACCCTGTCTTTGAAAAGCACACAGGAGAATTGAGAACTTTGAGATATATACGGTTTCTTGAGAAAAGAGATTTATCTATGACAGAAACTATGATTCCCCTCGGTTCATGCACTATGAAACTTAATATTACGGCGACACTGTATCCATTGTCCCTGAAAGGATTCAATAGCATTCATCCATTTGCTCCCTCTGAACAGGTGTCTGGATACCTCAAAGCGTTTGAGCAGTTAAGGAATCTGCTGTGTGAAATAACAGGGATGGATGCGTGTTCCCTACAACCACAATCAGGCGCCCAGGGAGAATTAACAGGCTTGCTTGTTATTCGTAAATACTTTCAGGAAAAAGGAGAAAATCAGAGAGATATAGTTCTTATCCCTGCTTCTGCCCATGGGACAAACCCTGCCAGTGCAGTTATGGCTGGATTCAAGGTCCATGTCATTAAGACGGCTAAGGATGGGTCTATAGACATTGAACATCTCAAATCAGCTATTGATAAATATGGAGACTCTATTGCTGCTCTTATGGTTACTTATCCTTCAACACACGGTGTCTTTGAACAGGACATTGATAAAATCATTGAACTTGCCCACTCTGTCGGTGCACAGGTTTATATGGATGGTGCTAACCTTAATGCTATGATTGGTTTTCTAAGACCTGGAGACCTTGGTGCAGATGTCTGCCACGTTAACCTGCATAAAACATTTGGCATACCCCATGGTGGAGGCGGTCCAGGTGCAGGTCCCATATGTGTAAAAAAACATCTGGCAGATTATCTGCCCTCGCATCCGTACAGTCCAGAAGAACCTTCGCCTAAAGCCATTGAGCCCGTCGCTTCCGCCCCATATGGCAATTCAATGGCTATGCTTATTTCTCTTGGATATATTCTTCTGTTGGGTAAAGAAGGGCTCCCTCGTGTAGCCCAACATGCTATACTTAATGCCAATTATCTGAAAAAACGGTTGGAGCCTTATTTCCCTGTGTTATACACAGGCAAAGATGGATTTGTAGCACATGAATTCATTCTGGACTTTAGGACACTCAAAAGAGAGATAGGTGTTGATGCTATAGACCTTGCCAAACGTTTGATAGATTATAGTTTTCATGCTCCAACAGTGTCTTTTCCTGTGCCAGGAACATTTATGATAGAGCCCACAGAAACAGAACCACTGGAAGAACTTGAAAGGTTTATTTCTGCGATGGTCTCTATTTATAACGAAATTGAGGAAATACGTTCAGGATTGTTGCCTCGCGAAGATAATCCTATTCGCAATGCCCCACATACAATTAATGAAGTGTCTGCTGACGATTGGACACATCCTTATTCTCGCGAGAAAGCCTCTTTCCCGTTGGATTATCTTCGTAAGAACAAGTTCTGGGCTCCTGTAGGCAGGATAGACGAGGCTTATGGAGATAGACACATTTTCTGTGCATGTCCGTCCCCAGAAGAAATGGAAGGAGTGTCATGTTAAACTATTGCTAAACAAGTCATCATGAATATTCTAATAACGGGAGGGACGGGAACAATAGGCAGACCGCTGGTCGCCTCCCTCCTTTCCCATGGACATACCGTATATGTCCTTACCAGACGAGGAGCTTCTCATAAGGAAGAAGACAATTTATATTACGTTCACTGGAATCCACAAACAGGCTTAATGGACTATGCTTTGCTTGATAAAATAGATATTCTTATTCATCTGGCAGGTGCGACAATAATGCGACGATGGACAAAGAAATATAAGAAAGAACTTTATGCAAGTCGTGTTTATACAATGAACTGGCTCTATGCTATATGGAAAAATTTCAATCCCCCTAAACAGGTCATCTCAATATCGGGGCTTGGATATTATGATGACCACGGAGAACAATGGATAACAGAAGATACCCCTCCTGGAAATCCAGATACTAATTTTCTGGCAAGACTCGCTATTGGTTGGGAAAATGCCGCTCTGCAATGGAAAAAACGTAATGTGCCTGTGACAATCCTTAGAACGGGTATTGTTTTATCTGAGACTGGCGGTGCATTTCCGTTAATGTTTTTGATGGCTCGGTTTAGATTGTTGGCTGTAATTGGCAATCCTTCCGCATATTATTCATGGATACATATTTCTGACCTTGTGAATTTGTTTAAAATGGCAATAACAGGTGAATTGCCGGCTGACGTTTACATTGCTACGACGGAAAATCCCGTTACACAGGAACATTTCGTTGAGACACTATATAAATTTGCACGCCGACGCCCCTTGATTAAACGAATTCCTTTGTCTTTTGTTCAACCAATTGCCGGAGAAGTGGTTAAGTATTTAACATTTAGTTTGCGTGCCCGTCCCCAACGACTCATTGACATAGGGTACAAGTTTCAATATCCTGTGCTTGAGAGTGCAGTAAAAGACCTTGTACGCAAATTGTAATAAAATGCTTACAGGTTTTTAAATCCAATTGCCATGATAAAAACAATCCATAGATGGCTCACTGTCTTGGTCGTCATGTTCTTTATAATGGTTTTTCTGGGTGGTATAACCAGATTAATGGACGCAGGACTTTCTATTGTGGAGTGGAAGCCTGTTACAGGAATAATCCCACCTCTTACAGAACAACATTGGCAAGAGGAGTTTGAAAAGTATAAGCAGATTGCTCAATATGAACTTTTGCATAGTCATTTTACACTTAGCGACTTCAAGCGAATATACTGGCTGGAGTGGTTCCATCGCTTCTGGGGCCGCCTAATAGGATTTGTAATACTGCTTCCTGCCCTATGGTGGTGGCTTAAGGGAAAGTTATCTAAGTTGTGGCTTAAAAGAGTTTTTGTTCTTATCTTCCTTATGCTTATTCAGGCAACACTGGGCTGGCTAATGGTTAAAACAGGTGTTGATAATCCATTACCATGGGTTGACCCTTTGTTTCTTGGAATGCACAATCTCTTTGCTTTGTTTGTATTTTCTTATGTTGTTTATCTGTGGTTTATAAGCAAACCAGAAGGTTGGACTTCTTTGCCTGCCCATTGGAGCAAACCTTTGCATATTGCCCTTGCCCTCTTCACTATCCAGTTTTTCTATGGCACATTAATGGCTGGAATGCGTGCTGCCCTTGCTGGAACATCATATCCAACTTTTTATGGAGAATGGATTCCCCAAGGTTTATGGTTGCCAGAACTGGGCTGGGAAAACTTACTTGAAAATAAAGTGTTCATAAACTTTATTCACAGACATTTTGCTCTGTTACTTGTCGTTCCTTTTCTGTTTATACGTCCTTTCTTCCATAGAAATAATTTGATTTTGATTGGCTTGTGGACATTGCAATTTATACTTGGCATCCATGCACTTGTTTTCTACACAAAAGACGTCAAAATATATTTTGCTGTACTTCATCAATTGAATGGCTGGCTTTTCTTTATGGTGCTTTTCATCACTTTTCTCAGAACAAAGGAAAAGTTTGTGAAGGGATGTACAGAAGAAAAAGTTTAGTGCACGTATTTCTGGAAGCAACAAAGATTTATTCGCCCGAGTATCTTGCTGATAAAGATTTCTTGTTCCCTGTGGAAATAGTACTGTCTATTGCTAGAGAGTTTAATATCAAAGAGTGGTTTAAGGCATCAGGAGGAAAAGAAAAAGTCGTGGCTTATTTAGAAGACATCAAGTATCCGGAAGGATTGGATTTAAGCAAAACGGTGTCTTATTTGTGGGAGGCAGAAAGGCGACATGTACCGATCATTGTATTTTACTGATAGCACCTTGAAATAGAAAAGATATTTCCAAAAGACAAAATGCGTTTTGGGATGTCATGTTAAGTAAAACCATCCATTTTTAGCAAATCTTTATAGATTGCATTATAAACATCTATCCCTTTTTTTGTGTTTAATAATGGGATTGCCCGTTCCCTAATCTGTTGAGGATTCCAATTTTGAGAAAGCAATAAGTCGATCGCCTGTGATAATGCTTCACGTGAAAAATCAGAGATTACTATACCACCACCTGTGGCGTTCAGAATGTAACGTATATCCCCAATATCTGTTGCTATAACAGGAACGCCGGCAAAAAGCAATTCTGCCAGTTTGGTTGGACTTGCCCCTGCTGAACTAAAAGTTTGTTGCACAAAAACCAACCCTGCATCTAATGTGGCAATAAGAAGTTTGCTTTCCTGTGCCGAAACACTTGTCAGGGTGTAATCTGACTCATCAAGTCTGTCCTTGAAAAACTTAATTGCATTGTCATTAATGTTTTTAATGGCAATTAATAGATGAGCATCAGACCGCTTCCTTTTTAGTTCTTTGAAAAAAACAATCATCTCTTCAAACAGATACCAAGGGATGAAGGAACCTATGTGACCTATTATGTACGCATGTTCTGGAAGGTTAAATCGCTTTCTGAAATTCTTTTTGTTTTCGGGCGTTGAGAGAGGAATATCATCTGGAACTGCACAGCATGGAATTACGCTAATCGCAGAATTTCCAGAAATATAATTATCCTCTTGCCATTGTTCAATAATCTGTTTTGCCTTGTGAGTTAATACTACTATGTGATCTGAATAAGATAATAACTCCCTTTCTATGCGTTTTGTTATCTTGTACAAATACCTATAGGCTGGATTGTTGCCATTCCAGACGCCAGATTCAATGCGTTGGTCTGCCCAAAAACCTCTCATATCAAAGATTAATTTTGCTCCGAACTTTTCTTTTAGTTTCAAGCCTACATAAGCAGGCATTAACGACCGAGCATGTATTATTTTATACTCATTTGTTTTGAAGAGGTTTATGCCCGTTATATACATCTTTAACATGTCATATAAAGTACTCACAACAGGAGGTGATGTGGTGAACCGTTTAGCAATCCATCTGATGTTAAGCCGTTCTAATTCGCTTTTGAATTGTGTTTTGAGTGGTGTTGATATGTTTTTTTCAAAAGACAAAATATCTATTTTCCATCCATGGATTCTGGCTAATCCTTTTACATATGATAAAATCTGGCTTTGCCCTAATGGTTCAGTGATACCGTCGTAGGTAAGATATAAGATATCTCTTCCTTTCCGAGACATTTCTATTTAGAAGGCAAGATAAGTGGTCTGAGTTCCAGTTCAAGCACATTACAGTTTTCCTCACACTGAATAGCATGATAAACGCTTCTGGCTACCTGTTCTGGTTTTAGCATCCAGTCTCCAACTTCCACAGATGGGTAGTTTCTGAAAAAGTCTGTTTTAACAGAGCCGGGATGTATTAGGGTTACATGAATGCCAAATTGCCTTACTTCCTTAAACAGTGAAAGAGCAAAACCACGAACTGCAAATTTAGTTGCACAATATCCAGTGCCTTCAGCAATTCCGTTTAGTGATGCCACAGAACCGATAAATACAATGTGTCCCTTATGCTGTTTTTTCATAATGGGAACAGCCAGTCTTGTGAGATAAAAGGTGCCAAAAACGTTTACTGCAAACATTTCCAGAAACTGCTCTGGCGATAATTCTTCGACAGGTTTAAAGTAACCAAGTCCAGCATTGTTGACCAACACATCCAATTTATCCCCAAGAAAATCAAGGGCTTGGTTGAATGCCGATTCAACATCTTGTTGGTTTCTTATGTCTGCGTGTATGAACTTAAAATCGGGAGAATTCCATTGAGGGTCATGAAGACCAATTCCCGCCACTTTAATGCCTTCTGATAAGAACTTTTCGGCAATAGCCTTTCCTATGCCTCTGCTGACCCCGGAAATTATTGCTGTTTTTTGCATTGTCTGGTCTTTTTAATAAAAATAGGATTCTTTGAGAATTTAAGTTGACTTTGGAAGGGTATGTAATCATTTGCAGAATAATATCTTTGCATAAACTACAAGATATATGGATTTTGATAAGGAGAAAGCAAAGGGAGAGTTGTTAAAAAAAATGCTTACGACTCAAATCATACTAATAGATGAAAGCAGACCTTTTCAATGGAGATCCGGGATTCAGAGCCCAATATATATAGACCTCAGAAGGATGCTGGGTGATGTTACCCTTCGTAATATGGTCATTAACGCCCTTGACGCCTTTGCTCGTCCTTATAAAGAATCTGTGCAGGTGGTTGCAGGAGTGGCTACAGGAGGCATTCCTCTTGCCACAATGCTTGCTGATAGATGGGAACTGCCTCTGGCATACGTACGTCCTCAGCCAAAAGAATATGGACTGGGCAAACAGGTAGAAGGAGGTGTTGTGGCTTATAAGAAGGTTCTTTTAATTGAAGAACTCATTTCAACGGGAGGAAGTGCATATAGTGCTCTTCGGGCATTGGAGGAAGAACGAGCAGAGCCAGAGGCTTTGATTTCCATATTTTCTTATGAATTCCCAGAGGCAAAAGAACGCTTTTCTGACTATACTTGGGATCGATTGACAACAATCTTTGATTTGATAGAAGTTTTGGATTCCAAACGTAGACGCATTATTCAAGAGTGGTTAAAAGAAATGGAGGTTGTTTAGAATTATCGCCAATTTTCGGGGTCATAATCGAAAAGATCAAAATCTTTCTTATAGATCTCGTATAACTGTTGAATGGTTTTGGAAGATAACTTATCAGGTTTCCATTTCTGATTGCTGGTATTTATTCGTGGTAAGTGAGGGTCGCTTATCGGCATCCCTCTTTGCTTTAAAATCTCTATAACCCTGGGAAAATCTTGAGGTATCTTTTCTACTTTTCCAATAAACTCTACGATAATTGTCTTGTCATCAAAATCTGTGACATATAAGTATTGGGGAAAGAAGAACTCGTGTGAATAGAAATAGCCATTTGAAAGCCAAGCTACAAAATCTTCAAATGTATTGAATTTGTTAATCACGTTTTTAGTAAAATATTTAAAATATGGACCTCCTTGACCAGGGACGCCACCCTGTTTCATGTATGAGTAAGAAGCAATAAGTCTCTTAATAGGGTGTCTTACAAATGCAAATGTGAAGTAATTGGTGTAGTTTTCCCCAAGGGCTTTTTTATAATATCGGGCACCAGCATGCATAAATTTTACATTGTCAATGCCCAGTTTTTTTCTAATTGCAAAACCTGCGCATTTAGGAATGTGTATGAAGATAAACTTGAATTTACGGTTTAGTTCATGAAGTTCTTTATATAATACAATGTGTTTGTAGCATGTCCATTTCCAGTTTAGAAAATTAAAATTTCTAAGCCATATGTTTTGGATAGCTGAAGGCATTCTGCCCAAAACAGGAAAAATAAGTTTTTCAAGAGCCATGGTGTTTGCAATTTTCTACAAGTAAAGTTATTCTTAAAATTTCTCACGAGGATG
This sequence comes from Bacteroidota bacterium, assembly GCA_015490475.1. Classification (GTDB taxonomy): domain Bacteria; phylum Bacteroidota; class Bacteroidia; order JAADEI01; family JAADEI01; genus JAADEI01. The sequence continues at coordinate 170 of WFXT01000266.1, read as the reverse complement.
TATGTTAAATCTATCTAAAGTGTCTGCTATTTTTTTTAGTGTTTCGGTAAATTCTTTTTCTATAATTTCTGGCTTGTTGGTGCTTGTCCAGACAGAAGGAGGAGATGCTCGCCATTTTATTCGTAGAACTAATTCGTTTTTGACAAAGGATAAAGGTGCTATTAGCAATG
>WFXT01000265.1 GCA_015490475.1 Bacteroidota bacterium | reverse complement strand
GCTTCGTTTGTCCCGGGAACAAGCAGAGGAGTTCTATGCTGTGCACAGAGAACGTCCTTTCTTTAATTCACTTGTGGACTTTATGACTTCTGGACCTGTTGTGGTTCTGGCTCTTGAAAAGGAAAATGCAGTTGCTGACCTCAGAAAATTAATGGGTGCCACCAATCCAGAGGAGGCAGAAGAAGGAACTATTCGCAAAGCATTCGCTATCAACATAGAACAAAATTCTATTCACGGGTCCGATAGCCCAGAAAATGCACAAAGAGAATTATTTTTCTTCTTTTCAGAGGCGGAATTAATTTCAGGAACTCGTTAAAACAGAGGTTTGTATAATTAAGATGGGGGATGCGGTGCCGTCGCCGTGGGAACACAGAGTCCCACGGAGGAAAGTCCGGGCAGCGCAGGGTGCCGTGCCCCTGGTAACAGGGGGCTTCCTTCGGGCAACCGAGGGGAGACGGAGCAGTGCCACAGAAAATGACCTGCCTGTGCCCCAAGCACAGGTAAGGGTGAAAATCCCCTATGTGGGGGACGTGATGGCTGTGAGGCTATCACGGGGCAAACCCCACGGGCTGCAATGCCAAATAGGCTGGCGTTCCCCATAGCAAATGGGGATAAGGGTTACCCGCCCGATGCCAGCGGGTAGGCAGCTCAGATAAATGACGGCTTAAAACAGAACCCGGCTTACACGCATCCCCCTAATTTTGTATTATCTTGAAGGTCATGAGGATTCTTATTCTAATTGTATCTGTTTTGATTGCCTATTCAGGAATTTCTCAAGATGCTAAATATAACATTGATAGTGTCTATAAGGGATGTGGGTACGAATGCAAACAGTATGTTAAAAGTTTTGTAGCTGAGATTACAGAGCAATCCCTCACATGGCAGAATGCTTTGAAAAAGTTCTGTCATTATCGTCAATTTCTGGATTCACTGCTTATTGCTAATGGTTTGCCACTTGAATTTAAAGTTCTTCCACTCACATCCTCTCTAATGAATCCATCCTATTCTGATAGTTTTAATAGAACCGGATGTTGGAACCTATCCCTTGTTGATGCATTGTCCTTCAATCTGACAGTGGACTTTGTAGTTGATGAGAGGAGAGATTTTATTAAAAGTTCTTTTGCTTCAGTGAAAAAACTAAGGGCTTTATATAACAAGTGGAAAGACGTTGATTCTACGGTTCTCTACTTCTTCCTTCAGGGTCCTGCAGTGCATGAAGAAGAACGTCAATATGCAATTGCGAAATGGTTAGCATGGAAGTTAACTAAAGATATGGTGTTTAATCAATTACAGCAACATTGCGGAAGTTATAATAACAAGGATAGCAAGCTGGTCGTCGTTAAAGCAGATACAACTTTGTTTTTTGAGTGTATATCCAGATTTTGCAAAAAAGCTTTCAATATTAAAGACCTGAATCCCGTGTATTACAGGGGCATAGTTTTGAAGGGCAATTCATTTTATATTCATCAAGAGGCAAAGGACTGTTTTGATTCTGTGTATCTCAAAATTGTGAAGTGTTCCAGTGGCCACTATGACAGGGAAAAGGTTCCAGTAATTTATAAGGTTAGATACGGTGACAATTTGAGTAAAATAGCACGTAGATATGGGGTTACTGTCAGAGACATAATGAGATGGAACAAACTTCGTTCAACCCGGATATATGCAGGCCAGAAACTGGTTATTTATGTTTCAAGAAACAGGGTATCTGCAAAGTCAAAACATCAAATGTCCTCAAATATTACCAAGAATAATAAAGCCTCAAAATACACTGGCAAGAAGAAAATTTATATTGTTCGGGAAGGAGACACTTTGTTTGACATTGCTAAAAAACACAATGTCTCTCTGGAGCGTTTAATGGAAGTAAATAATCTTTCAACGGATGTTATTTACCCCGGACAGGAAATAATAATTCCTCTGGAATAATATTGTGATTGTATTGAAGTACAATTTGCCTCTTGCTTTTAGGTTCCCTTTCATACTGGTGGTAAAGACCCTGGCATGAATGTCTTGGTGTTATTAGTGCTTATTGATTCTCTCTTCGGTATTTCCTGAAGGCATCCCACCCCTGTGCCGTTAATTCATATCTGTTCCCGCTTTTGGAAATCATATAAGTTCCTTCTTCAGGTGGCAATATTTTACCTATTATGGTTATGTCGGGATGGTTTTCAAAGAGAGGTCCATATTTTTCAGGAATGGTAAATAAAAGCTCGTAATCCTCGCCGCCGGAAAGGAAGACAGTAGTGGGATTAAGGTTAAATTCCAGCAGCGCCGTTCTATAAACGACAGGGTCGATAGGAAATTTGTCTTCATAAATGACGCATCCCACGTTTGAAGAAGTGCAGATGTGCAAAAGGTCCGATGCCAAGCCGTCTGAAATGTCAATCATAGCAGTGGGAACTACATCCAATTCCCTTAAAATCTTAATTACATCAAGTCGTGCTTCTGGTTTTAAAAGCCTGCTAATGGGATATTCATAACCTTCCAGTTTGATCGTTGCCAGAGGTGCTTCAATATGAACCTCTTTTTCTCTTTGCATTATTAACAAACCAATATATGCCCCGCCTAAATCTCCTGTTACGCAAATTAAATCTCCCGGTTTGGCTCCATGTCTGTATGCTACACGTTCTTTTTCAACTTTGCCAATAATACTGGTGTTTATGAATAAGCCTTTATATGAAGCAGTAGTATCACCTCCAATTAGGTCTATGTTGTATTTCTCGCATGCTATTTTAACTCCTTCATAGAATTCCTTAACCATCGGAACTGTAAAGCGGGAATCTAATGCTATACTTACTGTTATGCCAAGAGGCTCTCCATTCATAGCGCAAATGTCCGATACACTGACAGAGACACTCTTGAAGCCAAGGTGTTTAAGTGGTGTGTAGAACAGGTCAAAATGTACTCCCTCATTAAGGTTATCTGTTGATAAGAGGGTCAGAAAGTCGTCATGTATGTTGAGAACGGCAGCGTCATCACCAATAGCAACAAGGGTCTCGTTACGCCTCCTATCAGGAAACATCTTTTTTATCTCTTCAATCAGTCCGAATTCTCCAATCTCTTCAATGTGTATGTATTCCTTTTTACCCATGTCTTTTGTTTTATCCAATCATTACGTTTGTTCTTGGAAGACTGTATAATCCAGAGCGTGTTGCCGATGCGAGAGCGAAAGCCATTGTGAGAGGTCCTACACGACCTATGAACATGTCTATTATTATAATGATCTTCCCTACTGTGGACAGTTCTGGCGTTATTCCTGTGGATAAGCCAACAGTTCCAAAAGCAGAGAACGCCTCAAAAACAAGGTCTCTTAAATCTTTATCAGGTTCCACGAGGGTTAACAGAAAAATAGATACACTTACTATTATTATTGAGAATGCCAGAATAGCAAAAGCCCTGTATTGAAGTTCCTGAGGAATTCTCCTGTTGCGATAGTGAACTTCTTTTTTGTTACGAACAACACTCCATACTGTTAGTGTGATTATTGTAAAGGTTGAAATTTTAATACCACCACCTGTTGAGCCCGATGAAGCACCAATGAACATCAGAAAAATTAGAAATAATAGTGTTGCAGTGGATAGAGAAGAAATGTCTATGGTATTGAATCCAGCTGTACGAGCAGTAATGGATTGAAAGAACGAATGAACGAGGGCTTCAGCAGTGGTGTACTCAGCAAATAACTTGTTCTTTTCAAGAATGAAAATCATTATTGTACCCAAAAGTACAAGAATTAGGGATACATATACAGCCATGTGAGTACTTGTTTTCAGGCGTTTCCACGGCAGCCTAAGCCGTTCCACTAAACTGTCTTCTGAAAGAAGGTCTTTGAGGGCAGGAAAGCCCAATCCCCCAAGCACTATAAGACTTGCAGTTATCAAATGTAACTGGTAATTGTGTTCCAATGGTGGCGTGTAATAACTGTTGCTAAACAAAGAAAATCCAGCATTGCAAAATGCACTTATTGAATGGAAAATGCTATAATAAATGCGTTCTGTTAATGAGGAAAAATGGATCTCAGGGTTCCACGAGAGAAAGATAAGAAAGGCACCTATTAATTCTATAATAAACGTGTAGACAAGCACTTCTTTGAGTAACCTGAAGACATCTTGCAGGCTTTCTTGAGCCAATTGTTCTTGAAGTTGCAATTGGTGGTGAATAGCCATCCCTCGTCGCAGAAAAATAACAAAAAACGTAGCGAAAGAGACGATTCCTATGCCCCCAAGTTGAATGAAAAGCAAGATGACCAGTTGTCCCTTAAGGGTGAAATATGTTCCTGTATCTACTACTGTCAGTCCAGTGACACAGGTAGCACTGGTAGCAGTAAATAAAGCGTCTATAAAAGAGATCTTGCCATTAACAGTCATTTCGGGAAGCATTAATAGAAAAGTTGCGACGGTGATCAGTGTCAGGATAGATACGATGAGCATAGTGGCAGGACGAATGTGCAAATACATTACCCATTGACTGAAGCGAACCACTTCAATCAGCAGTAGGGCAAAAAGGAATATCTGAACGAGTGTAACATATATCGGATAGTAGTTTTCAAATCCTGCATTTTTAGCCACATATTCCAACAATGGAACCCCAATGAAGTAAAAACTGAATAAGTCAAAAGTCAAGATTAGAATAATGATTGCTTCTACCCATCTGCGTCGTAACGTTTCAATTTTATCGTGTGAATAAAGCAGTCTCACAAAGAAGTTGAAAACATAGATGACAAAGACGACGTGAATTAATTCAACGATTATATACTTTGCTTTTTGAGATAATGGGAACCCATGGTATAGCACCAATAAGCCGACAGATAGTGTTCCAGCGATGAGAGCAAGTCCCGTGATGGTTCTGGTTGTAGCACTTTGAGTCTCTCTAAGGAATGTCTTAAACGACTCCCGAAGGCTTTTCCAGAATTCAATCAATGAGTCCAAGAGCCTTCGCATGGTGAACTAAATCATGAGGTTCTGGTGCAAAAGTACCTATCCTTTGACAAACGAGGCTCGCAGTCAGATTGGCGAACAGACAGGCGTCTTCCACATTGCATCTAATAGCCTTGCACAGCGATAGGGCAACAATTACTGCATCTCCAGCCCCAGTAACATCTGCTACTTCAATAGCAAAAGCAGGAACAGTGCCTTCTTTGTCCTTAGTGCGGTAATAAATGCCCTTTTCTCCCATGGTTACTATGAGCCATTCAGGTGTTAAACGTTTAAATGTCTCGTTAATGGCAAGTTCCAGAGGTAATTGCTTTCCAAAGGCAGCATTCAGTTCTCTCATATTGGGCTTGAAGATATCAAATCCTTTGTAGTCCCAGAAGTGCCGTTCCTTAGGGTCAACAGCAGAACTACCTTTATGTTTTTTGGTGTGATTAATGACATTCCGGGTAATAACTCCTTTGTCATAGTCTTCTATAATAATCACGTCAAAATGTTGGGTTTGCAAAATATTTTGCAAGTTATTTATAAAGGCTTGTTCTTCCGAAGAAGACATCTCATCATCGCTTTCTTTATCCAATCTAAGAAGTTGTTGTCCTCTACTTATGATTCTTGTTTTCTGGGTTGTGGGTCTTTCTGGGCTTATTATAACCCCTGAAGTGTTAATCCCTGTACTCTTTAGTAATTCCATTAATATCTCACCTTCTTTATCATCCCCTATCAGTCCTGCTATGGTAACTTGAGAGCCCATTTTTCGTGCTATATGTGCCACATTGCCTGCTCCCCCAATACGATAAAAACTCCTTTTGAGCCTGACTATCGGTATGGGTGCCTCAGGAGATATTCTTTCTACGTCTCCCTCCTCATAAATGTCAAGTATTAAATCTCCTATAACAAGAACTCTCAAATCTTGAAATGAGTCAATGCCTCTTAGTATGTTTTTTATTCTTGTAGCAATGTTGTGTTCACTCATTTAAAAAGAAAGTTTTAAGACGTTCCAATCCTTTTTGCAGATTTTCTCTAGATGTGGCGAGGGAAATGCGAAGTCCATTAGGCATTCCAAAAGAATTGCCACCCACCGTGGCAACATGCACATTTTTAAGAATGTCTTCCGCAACTTGATTCCCGTCTTGATATTTAGGCTTTTGACTGAGCCACTCTGATATGTCTAACCACAGATAAAATGCTCCCTGTGGAATAACCCACTTTATACCGCTATTTTTGAGATTCTCATTAAGAAATTTAATAACAAAATCTCGTCTTTTCTTGAACTCATCATACATCTTCTTGAACGGAGTTTGGTCTGCAGTGATGGCAGTTATGGCAGCGCGTTGTGCCACGGAATTGGCTCCTGAAGTTACTTGCCCTTGAATTTTGCTTGCTTTTACTGCTAAATCATTGTTGGGTGCCACCATCCAGCCCACACGCCACCCTGTCATAGCAAAAGCCTTAGAGCAACTGTTAACAATAATAACCCTGTCTCTGATGCTTTCAAATTCTGCAATGCTTACAAATTCTCCCTCAAATATTATTCTGTCATAGACCTCATCGGAAATTATCCATACATCAGGAAATTTCTCAAGAACAGAGACCAACTCAGCAATTTCTTCTCTTGTGTATAAAACTCCAGATGGATTAGATGGGCTATTAAACAGGAAAATTCTAACGTCCTGTTGGCTTAGTGCTTTTTCAAGTCCTTCGGCAGATATCTTAAAATTCTTTTCAGGAAAAATTTCTACTATACGACCCCCCACGAATTCAATTATATCTCTGTAACTGACCCAATATGGGACTGGCAGAGCAACACCAGAGCCTTCATCTAAAATTGCGGAAAATATATTATAAAGAGCCTGCTTGGCGCCAGTGGACACAACGACATTGTTGGCATCAGCACTAATCCCTTTCTTAATAGTGTTATTTACGATTGCTTCTCGTAGTTCAGGATATCCAGCAACAGGTGGATAATGCGTATATCCTTCCAATGCCGCCTCATAGGCTGCCCGACACACATGTTCTGGCGTGTTAAAGTCAGGTTCTCCCAGAGAAAGGTCAATAACTTCATAGCCCTGTTGGGACAAAGAACGAGCCAACCGAGACATCCTTATAGTTGCAGATTCTTTTAACTTTTGTGCCTTTACGCTTACTGGCAATCCCATTATATCACCAATTTTATTGTGTCAAACCTACGCAAAATTGTATTTTATTGCAAGTTGCCGACCACTTCCTTGAAGCCAATGTTTAAAGGAATATTCAAGGAAGGATGAATAGTGTGGGCAAAAATCCAGTAGCGATTAATGGTTTGTATGTTGTTCCCTTCAATAGCTCCCTCGTCAGTCACGTCATATAAAAGATTGGCATAAATGTAGTCGTATCTACCTTGCTTAAGTAGTATTACTTTCCTATATACTGAATCAACGAAAGAAAGTTTTGCCACCGGTTGCCATTGAAATACGGCACTGTGCCAAACAACAGGTTCATTATATCTGGCACCTCGCAGGGTGAATAATACTGGAACATAGTGCCCATCAGGTATTATTTCCATTCCGCCAAAAAGAGAAGATTTCATAAAATCCGGTCCCATGTGTGCTCTAACAACATCAACAGGGGCAACGAATGTATCCACCGATGCAAAGCGAATATCAATGGTTCTGAATGGTTTTCCTGCAGGGAACAAGGGAAAGTTAATGGGGGCAAATACTCCACGTTGATTGATAATATAGGAAGGCATAATGTTTGTTTTCCATCTGTCCCACCGTCCATTCTGCATAACACTAAGCCAAACGCCACGATATTCTTCGGGAATATGTGTTATTTCTGGTTTTATTGCGTGGTGTGTTTCTTCATATTTCACTTCGGGCGACCTAACAATTTGGGCATTCAACACAATAGTAGTGTCATAAAGGATTAAGCGAGATGCAAATAAACGACGCCCTGTCTCTCGTTCATAAGCACTAATGCCCAAATTAATAGGATATTCAAAGTCTTGTTCCCTTAAAGGCAGTTTGTATGTTATATAGCTAAGGTTTTCCTGTGTCTGGACCTGAAAAATCTCAGCATCTCTTATTGCGGTATCTATCGCAAACGAATTATTGACAACTTTCCATTGGCTATTGCACAGGTAAACTCTATAAACTATATTGATGTTTTCGGCTGCATGCAGGTCAAAATAAAATGCCTGTTCATCATATTGTTTGTGATGAATAATAGGTGGTAGCACTTTTCCACCCTTGTCACCGAAATATCCCAACAAGACAGATTTATCCATGTAAAGATCACATTCAGGAGGAAGTGAGTAATTAACCTGTTTTGAAAAAATATTTGTTTCTGAAGCATTAATTGAACTCGTTTGTTCCTGTTGTGATACACAACCTACAAGAGTGATGCTTATAATAGTAGCAGTAAAGATGAAATGTTGAGTCAATAACAAATTTTTTGCAAGCCGTTCATGATAATTATCAAGTTTCATCAGAGTTATTTATCTT
>WFXT01000264.1 GCA_015490475.1 Bacteroidota bacterium | reverse complement strand
GTATAGGGCCTGAAGCCTGCCCGGTGCCGGAAGGTCAAGGGAGGGGGTTAGCCCTCTTTTTGGGGGCGAGGCTCCCGACCGAAGCCCCGGTAAACGGCGGCCGTAACTATAACGGTCCTAAGGTAGCGAAATTCCTTGTCGGGTAAGTTCCGACCTGCATGAATGGCCCAACGAGTGCCGCACTGTCTTGCCCACGGGCCCGGCGAAATTGTAGTCTCGGTGAAGATGCCGAGTACCCGCGACGGGACGGAAAGACCCCGGAACCTTCACTACAGCCTGTCGTTGTACTTGGGCAGGGGGTGTGCAGGATAGGTGGGAGGCTGAGAAGCCCTGGCGCCAGCCAGGGTGGAGCCGCCGGTGAGATACCACCCTCCCTCTGCTTGAGTACTAACTCCCTGAGAGGGGGGGACAGCGATAGGTGGGTAGTTTGACTGGGGTGGTCGCCTCCTGAAGGGTAACGGAGGCTTCCCAAGGTTCCCTCAGCACGGTTGGAAACCGTGTGTAGAGTACAAAGGCAGAAGGGGGCTTGACTGTGAGGCAGACATGCCGAGCAGGTGCGAAAGCAGGGCTTAGTGACCCGGTGGTTCCATGTGGGAGGGCCATCGATCACAGGATAAAAGGTACTCCGGGGATAACAGGCTAATGTCCCCCGAGAGCTCACATCGACGGGGGCGTTTGGCACCTCGATGTCGGCTCGTCCCATCCTGGGGCTGAAGCCGGTCCCAAGGGTTGGGCTGTTCGCCCATTAAAGGGGCACGCGAGCTGGGTTCAGAACGTCGCGAGACAGTTCGGTCCCTATCTGTCGCGGGCGCGAGAGGCTTGAGGGGAGCTGGCCTTAGTACGAGAGGACCGGGCTGGGTCCACCTCTGGTGTACCAGTTGTCCTGCCAGGGGCAGCGCTGGGTAGCCATGTGGATACGGGATAAGCGCTGAAGGCATCTAAGCGCGAAGCCCACCCCGAGATGAGGCCTCTTAGTGGGGGTCGTGGGAGACGACCACGTTGATAGGCCGCAGGTGGAAGCTCGGCGACGGGTGGAGCCAAGCGGTACTAATAGCCCCCCTGGGCTTGCCACTTGGGGGCATATAGTTCTGGGTGGCTCAGTAGCTGCCATCTTGTCAAACAAAAAAAAGAGTTTGGCAGGTTTGGCGGGTGCCGATAGCGGCAGGGCCACACCCGGAACCATTCCGAACCCGGAAGTTAAGCCTGCCAAGCGCCGATGGTAGCGGGGCAGAGATCCCGTGAGAGTAGGTCGGTGCCCGCTTTTTTATTTTTTTATTGAGCTAATTTTCCGAATGCCACGCATCTCATAGAGATACTACCATATTGGAAACTTTCATGAGGAAAGGATATAGGTTCTGTTTCTTTATCGTGTAAGAATGCTGTGTATATAAGGGGTATCCAATGGCTCGGCTCTGGATGATTTAATTTCCATATCTTTCCTATGGTAGTTTTAGGTTTTGTTAATAATTCATAATCACGATTTTCTATTACTGATTTTACCCATAAGTCAAACTCATAAGCCCATTCATACGGTTTTGATTCAGGATTCTCCCACGTCATCTTAGATAAGTTGTGTGTGATATTGCCACTTCCAATAATTAGTATGCCTTTGCTTCTTAGAAATCGGAGTGCTTTTGCTATCTCTATATGATAGTGTAGTGGTTTGCGATAATCTATGCTAATCTGAATTACGGGTATGTTGGCTTTAGGAAAAAGGTGATATAATACTGTCCATGTTCCATGGTCTATGCCCCATTCCTCTGTAGGTTTAATTATATTTTGAGATTTTTTCACAATTTCTTGTGCTAAGTAAGGGGATCCGTCAGGTTGATATTTGATTTTGTAAAGCTCAGGAGGAAATCCATAAATGTCATAGATCTGCTTTGGTTTGGAAGAAGTGTTAACCCACGTCCCTTTTGTAAGCCAGTGGGCAGAAATAGAGACTATGGCTTTAGGGGTAGGCAACATATCGCCTAACTTTCTTAGGTCTCTGGTGAAAGGATTATCTTGAATTACATTCATTGGAGAACCATGACCTATGAATAAAACGGGCATTTTAGGTCCGTCAAACTCAGGAAGTTCTTTTATTTTACTCAAAGCCCTATGTAAGGGCAATCCACTTATTACACTCATAAGTAGTGTTTTTATAAATTCCCGTCTCTGTCTGTATATACTCATGCTTTTGCATTTATATATAAAATTAACGTATTGAAAACTTCCGAGAAATTGCATCAAAGCTTGCGCTACTTATTTCAGAACGAATTTAAGAACAAAGAAAGACGACGGTCCTTTAATGTGGCTAATTATTTAACTTTGCAAAAAAGCAGAGGTTATGGTAAGCACAGCAATGAAAATACTGGTTATTGTAGGTTTGGCGTTGACTTTCGTTGCATTTTTGTGGGCAGTAGCGAGGGTCTGGAAATGGCTTCAACAACAGATGTAGTATAGACCATTTTTGTTTTAACCATAATTTGAGATTTAAACTTTGCCATGCAACGGCGCCTTGCTTTATGGATATTAGGTGCTTTGTTTTTGGGATTTATCGCAGGGATAGCTCTTGGCATATCAGGATTACATGAATTTGTAAAGAACTGGATATCACCATTTGGCGAGATATTTATTCGTTTGCTTCAGATGGTTGCCATTCCATTGATAATTACATCTCTAATTTCTGGAGTGGCTCATTTGAGTGATATGGCTCGTCTATCAAGACTTGGTCTTTTGACTATTGCTTATTATCTCTTTACTACTACTGTCGCTATAATTATTGGACTTTTGCTTGTTAATATAACCCAGCCCGGTAAATTATTTCCACCTGAACAACAGGAGATTTTTAGTCGTCAGTTTAAACATCAAGTGGAGGAAAAAGCATCTGTGGCTCAAGAAGTGTCAATGGACACGCCCCTACGCTTTCTTGTTGACATGGTGCCTAAAAATGTGTTCAGGTCTGTTGAAGATAATAAGAAAATGCTACAGGTTATTTTCTTTGCCATATTTCTTGGGCTTGCCCTTGCTATGAGTCCCAGAAACAAAGTTCAAACTGCAATTAAGTTTTTTGAAGGATTAAATGAGGCTATTCTTAAAATGGTTGAATTAATAATGCTATTTGCCCCGATTGGAGTTTTTGCATTGATGACTTCCATAATTGTTGATTTTGCTAAGGATGGAGAAATAACGTCCATGTTAGAAGCTCTGGGAACGTATATGCTTACTGTAATCATTGGTCTTTTCATATTGATTTTATTTTTGTACCCTGCAATACTAAAATTTGTTGCTCGCTTTTCGCCAATTAGGTTTTTTAGGGAAATTTATCCCGTTCAGATGGTTGCTTTTTCCACGAGTAGTAGTGCGGCAACATTGCCAGTGACCATGAAGGTGGTGACTGAGAAACTGAGGGTTCCTGACGATACTGCCAGTTTCGTATTGCCGCTTGGTGCAACTATAAATATGGATGGGACAGCGCTATATCAAGCCGTTGCGGCGGTATTTATTGCTCAAGCGATGGGATGGGATTTGACTTTTTCTCAGCAAGCAACCATTGTGTTGACAGCAACACTGGCATCTATTGGTGCTGCTGCAGTTCCGGGAGCAGGGATAGTAATGCTTGTCATTATATTACAGGCTCTTGGGATTGGTCCTGCGGGAGTTGCCCTTATTCTAGCTGTGGACAGACCGCTTGATATGCTCAGGACTGTTGTTAATGTGACCAGTGATGCTACCTGTGCAGTCACTGTAAGTAAATTGCTCAATGAGAAAAGTTGAAGTTATACTTCCTGTTGCGGCAATAAAGAGTGTTTATACTTACTTGTGGCATGATGAGTCTATAGTTCCAGAAATTGGGATGCCTGTAGTAGTTCCATTTGGTAAAAAACAGCATGTCGGAATTATTGTTGAAATTCATGAGAGGGAAGTCAATTACGATCTTAAACCTGTAAGGAAAGTCCTTTCTAAACAACCATTGGTAAAACAATGGCAAATCAAACAGTGGGAATTTATTGCAAATAGATATTGTGTTCCTGTCGGTTTGGTTATGGAACAGGCAGTTCCGCCGTTTATTAGAGGCAAAGTGCAAAAACAGTGGTGGCTTATTAAACAACCTGAACCGAGGGTTTTGCAAGCCCTCTCATATGAAGCATACCCAATACTTAAAGCCATTGTTACGCACCTAATAGTACCCATGACAGAAGATCAACTTACAAAATTGCTTCATGTAAGTAAACAGACTGTCAAGAAATACTTGAATCTTCTTAAAAAGGCTGGCATAGTCACTGACCAATATGAGGTTTTGAAAGCAGGAAAGACTCGCAAAATAGCTTATAAGGCGCTTGAGTCATTAGATTACGAACAACTTTTAAAGCGATCACCCAAACAAAAAGAGGCATACTTATGGCTATTAGAGAGAAAAGAACCTATTCCCAGAGAAGAGATTCCTTTTAAAATGTCAATTTTGAAAAATCTTATTGATAAAGGACTTGTTGAAGAAATAACATGGTTTGGTAATGTGAGACAAGGTGAAATAAAGACAATTAAAACATATCATGATGAAGATTTTTTACTTGATGGTCGGTTCAAGGGTAGGATGTACATTGTTATGGAGCATGTTAACCAGTATCTAAGGGAAGAAAAACAGGTTTTAATTCTTGTTCCTACGATAGAGTATATGCAGGCTTTTTTAGATTATGTTCCATTTGACCCTGACCAGACAGGTTTTTATGCTTATTCCTTAACGCCAGCACAAAGAAAGAAACTTTGGGAAGAAGTTTACAGTGGAAGGAAGAAATTGATTATAGGCACTCGTTCTGCTCTGTTCCTACCATGGGCAGACTTATCTCTTATTATTTTTGAGGAGCCTGCCAGTGTGTTTCATGAAAACACAGCCAAAACACCCCATTTTCATGCTATGACAGTTGTTGAGTGGTTGGAAAATTATTTTAATGCACGGATTATTTATTCTGGGACGCAGTTAAACACACCATTGTGGTATATAAAAAGTAAAGGACACAAAAGAAGTTTACAAGTTGATACTGAACAAGCGGATATATGGCTTGCAGACCTGCGCTATGCACCGCAAGTTAGAAAACAGGAAAATCCTTTCACTTCACAAGTGTGGACATTAATTAATGAAACTATTAATGGCAAGATTTTAATCCTTGTTGGTAGGAAAGGGTTTACGTCAGTGTCTTGCACTCAATGTGAGTGGACTGCTCAATGTCCAGTGTGTAAGATACCACTTAGATTTGTTAATCAGCGTCTTAAATGCGAATTTTGTGGATATGCTGAAAAATATTCCAGTAAATGTCCGCAATGCGGAGGAGAAACGGTTCGTAATGCCAGTCTTGGTCCCGAGCGAATTACAGAAGAGATAAGGATACGTTTTCCTGAGGTTCCCATTTATACTATTTCGCCTGACATTACACCGCAACCAGCACAACGGAAGGCTATTATTGACTGGTTTAATCAGCAGGAAAACGCCATAATAGTGGGCACATATCCTGTCCTTAATGCTTTATTACACAAACCTGTTGACCTTGCAATAGTACAGAATCTTTATACTATTCTTAAAGTATCTGGATATGGAGTTAAGGACAATGCGCTTTTAACCCTTTCACTAATGAGGAACAACTCTAAAAAGTTAGTCATTCAGACCTATGATGTAGAAGACCCTTTACTCATTTCCTTAATGGAAAACAAGCCTGAAATATATTTTTCTCATGAGTTAGAACTTAGAAAGACGGTAGAAATACCGCCGTTTAAAAATTTCTTATTGATTGAGTTGGGGCACAAGGACAGTAAGATGCTACAAGTTTTGAAGGACAAACTGGTCTCATGTCTCAAAATGCAAGGCTTGAAGCCTCTTAGTGATATTTCATCTATTCGCAGGGGAGGTATGCGCTGGGCAACAATACTCATAAAAACTGATAGGAAGCCAGAAGAAATCCCAATGTTATCAACCTGCCTTAACGATATTTACAGGAAAGTTGGCAAAAATGGAGATATGCATGTTTGGTTTAATCCCGTTTCAAAGTGAAAATCTTAATTTTGTAAGCAAAGGTGAAGGTTATGAGATGGTTTGTTTTGTTGGCTGGGTTTGTGTTGTCGGGTGTTATTAATGCTCAGGTTCGTTCAATAATGGTGGACACAATAATTTACAGTCCACACTATTTCAATTCGCTGGATGAGGCTCTTGCCAATCCAGAGAAAGTGTGGTATCTTGACCTTTCCATGCAAAAATTAACTTCTCTACCAGAGGATATAGGCAAACTGAAAAATCTTAAAAGGCTTGACATATCATTTAATAGGTTAACAACATTACCACAGTCCCTTGCCAATTTGAAAAATCTGGAGGTTCTTGATATGAGTGGTCTCTATAATATGCGCAAAGCACCCGAGGTGTTGAAGGAAATGACTCATTTGAAAGAACTCTACCTTATTGACAATAGATTGCCACAGGAAGAAATAGAGAAAATAAAACAATGGCTTCCCAATACGAAGATTTATCTCACTGTTGAGGACCTTGAGCAGAAACAGAATCAGGGACAGTAATTACTAATCATAACTTATTATGAGGACTTATTATTGGTTCAGACAGGGCATTTTCATCTTTATGGCATTGGTATCACATTATCATTTTTCACAACACACGTTTATTGAACCCAATGGACCGCATAGATGGAGAACACGCCCGTACGCTTTTATAAATGCCAATATTGTAAAGAAAGCGGGGGATACTGTCCGAAATGGAATAATGTTAATTAAAAATGGATATATTCAGGCTATTGGTACGGATATAGACATTCCTGAAGGGTATATAACTATTGACCTGAATGGCAAATGGATTTATCCCGCTTTTATTGACCCTGTGTCTTCTTATGGAGTTAAATATGAAAAACGACAGAGCAAACCTAAACCACAATTATATCCCATTGATAATCAAGTTCTTGAGATAAATGAAGCGATAAGGTCTCATCTTGATGTGCTTGATTATTGGAAACCTAATGATAAAGAAGCGGAACAATTGCGTAGAGCAGGATTTGGAGCGGTAGCGATTCATGTTCCTGATGGTATAGCAAGGGGATATGGCAGTATTGTGCTTACTGGAACAGGGAAAGCACCCTATTTGGTGCTGAAAGCAAAGGCTTTCACCAGTTTTTCGTTTGATAAGGGGTCTTCAAGGCAGGATTATCCTACAAGTAAGATGGGAGCCCTTGCACTGCTTAGACAATCTTTATACGATGCAAAATGGTATCAGGAGGTAAAAAACGTGAAATCATTGGAAATTCCTGAGATATTGTCACTTAAAGAACTTAGTAATCAACTTGATTTGCCGTGGCTATTTGAAGTTGCGAATAGGCTTGAGATACGAATGGTATTGACCTTAATGAGTGAATTTAATAAAACGGATGTCTTTATTGCAGTTAATGATGATGCGTATCAGTGGATTCACTACCTTGCAAAGCATAAGGATAAGTTAAAATTGATTGTTCCACTCAAGTTTCCAAAGCCGTATGAAGAGGCAAAAGATTTTTATGATTCCCATCTGTTGACATGGCGAATTCTGAAACACTGGGAATTGTCACCTTATGCACCGTATCTCTATTATAGAGCGGGTATTCCTTTTGTGTTTACAGCGAAGGGTCTAAAAGACCCTAATGAATTGCTTTCTGCTCTGCGAAAAGTAGTTAAAAGGGGATTACCTGCGGAAGAGGTTCTCAAGAGTTTGACGGAAAGACCTGCCCAGTGGCTTGGCATATCAGACCAGTTGGGAACTCTGGAACAGGGCAAAATTGCTTCGTTTATTATCACTTCGGGAGACTTGTTCTCTGATAGCAGAAGTGTAATTCTGCAAACATGGGTAGCAGGAGAGAAATATGGAATGTCTGAACCTGTGGAAATAAGGGGCTTTTATTCATTGAGATTGGATACAGTGAAAACAATTCTTGAGGTTCGTGGCTCTTATCTTAAACCAACCGTTAAATTGCATTGGACGGATGGTTCTTCACATACAGTCCGTTTTAGACGGGAGGGTATGAAAATCTCTTTGTTGTGGACAAGAGGAGATTCTATTTTCCTTCAGTTGTCAGGTATTATCACGTCTGATACTTTGTGGCAGGGAACAGGTATCTTAAATAGCAAGCGAATTTCATGGACTGCACATAAAGATTCTTTACTGCCACCCAAAAAGGATACTGTAAGAATACCTAAATATGAACCAGAGGATATACCGATTCCCTTTTCGCCGTGGGGATATAAATTGTCTGAGTTGCCACAACCTAAGAAATATTTAATCAAGGATGGCATAATCTGGACTTCTAATGGAAAAGGAGATGTTCTCAAAGGCTATGATATTCTCATAGCAAATGGCAGAATAGTCAGGATAGCAAAAGAGATAGATGAGCCAGATGCAATTGTAATAGATGCTTCTGGGAAACATATAACACCGGGAATAATTGATGAACATAGCCATATTGCTATATATGGAGGAGTCAATGAATCGGGATGGGCTATTTCTTCGGAGGTTCGCATAGCCGATGTAATAAATCCAGATGACCCGAATTTGTTTAGGTTGCTTGCAGGAGGAGTTACTACTTCTCATCTATTGCATGGTTCGGCAAATCCCATTGGGGGACAAACAGTGGTTATAAAGCACCGATGGGGCTCTTATGCAGATGACTTGATTTTTGATGTTGCACCACCTTTTATCAAGTTTGCACTGGGTGAAAATGTGAAACAGTCCAACTGGGGCGACAGATATAGGATCAGATATCCGCAAACCAGAATGGGAGTTGAGGCTATTATTGACGATGCGTTCAAACAGGCAATTGTCCTGCAAGAGTACAAAAAGAAATGGAATAGGGCGAAACCCAAAGAACGTGACAATATGATTCCGCCACGAAGGATTTTACGTTATGAACCATTGCAGGAAATTCTTAATAAGAAAAGATTTATAACATGTCACTCTTATGTGCAATCTGAAATAACAATGCTCATTCGCCTTGCAGAAAAGTATGGTTTTACGGTAAACACGTTCACACATGGATTGGAAGCGTATAAAGTAGCAGATAAGATAAAGGAACATGGTGCAGGAGTATCCACTTTTTCAGATTGGTGGGCTTATAAGTATGAAGTGATTGAAGCAATTCCATACAATGCTACATTGTGTTCAAAGGCGGGATTAATAACTGCAATTAACTCAGATGATGCAGAAATGGGACGACGTCTTAATCAGGAGGCATCAAAATCTATTTTATATGGTTCTCTGGACTCTGTGTCTGCATTGAAACTAATAACCATTAACCCTGCCAGATTGCTTCACATAGACCACAGAACGGGGTCAATAGAGGAGGGCAAAGATGCCGACATAGTTATATGGTCATCCTATCCTTTATCACCTTATGCAGTTGCAGAAAAGACTTTTGTTGATGGGGTTTTGAGATATGACATTGAACAATTGAAGGCTAAAAAACAAGAGATTGAGCAAGAAAAACAACGCATACTGAAGGAAATGAGAAGGCAAATAGAAAAGGGTGCAAAAACTCAAAAATTGGGACAGAAAGATGAAAAGAGTTTCTATAGCATTAATTATTCTTGCATGGATTAACCTGTTGGGACAGAGACCAACACCGGCACCACCACAACAGAAACCAATAGTATTATGGAATGTTAATGTTTTTCCGGTTAATGGCAGAGATTCTGTTCTGACCGCTCAAGCAGTGCGTTTTGACACAGGGATAATTACTTTCATAAAACCTGTTTCTGACGTTTCAGTAAGGGATACAAGTGATGCTATTGTCTTATATGAAGTATCAGGAAAAAATGTATATCCCGGAATAATTGCCATGAACACAATAGTGGGATTGACAGATATTGACGCCGTGCGTCCAACACATGATTTTGCAGAAACAGGACAGTTCACGCCTGAGGTCAGAGCGATAATTGCTTATAACACCGACTCACGTATAATTCCGACACTTAGGATTAACGGTGTTTTGTTGGCTCAAACAGTGCCAAGAAGGGGAATAATAACAGGGAGAAGTGCCGTGGTCCAATTGGATGCGTGGAATTGGGAAGACGCAGTAGTGAAACCAATAAGTGGAATGCATATTTTTTATCCTACTTTATATCAGCGGAGGGGATGGTGGGGTAGCCCTACACCGCCTAAGTATAATAAAAACCAAAATAAACAACTTGATGACTTAAAAACCTTCGTAAGAGAAAGTTATGCATATTGTAAAAACAAACCTGAGGACCATCCCAACATTGGTTATGAAGCAATGTGTCCTGTTTTTACAGGCGAAGTTCCCTTATTTATTCATGTTTGGTATGCACGTGATATAATTGAGGCATTGGAGTGGTTTGCTCAGTGGGATAGTGTCAGGATAGTGTTGGTTACTGGTGCCGACGTGGTACGTGTCATACCAGAGATTAAGAAGCATAATGTTCCTTTGGTATATACTGGTGTTCATTCCTTGCCATTGTATGAGGATGACCAGCCTTTTTATCCTTCTGAGATTCCTGCAATCCTTGCCGACTCAGGAATATTGTTTGCCATCACTTTTGGAGCGTCATGGGAGGTTCGCAATTTGCCTTATGTAGCAGGCACAGCAGTGGGCAGAGGATTACCGTATTTGAAAGCACTGGAATCAATAACACTAAACCCTGCGAAGATACTGGGTATTGAAGACAGGTATGGTTCTCTGGAAGAGGGCAAAAGTGCCACACTCATAGTTGTGGAAGGAGATATTCTGGACATTCCCAAAAGCAAGGTTCTTAAAGCCTTTATTGATGGTAGAGATATTAAACTGGAGTCCCATCAAACGGTACTTTATGAAAGATATTTGAGGAAGTATCAACAGCAAGGACTTATAAAGTAATTTTTCTGATGTGTGGTATTGCAGGATATATTGGACCCAAAGCAGATTCTTTTTCACTTGATGAAATATTGAAACATAGGGGACCAGATGGTTCTGGAACATATAGTAATGAAAGGGTGTTTTTACTACATCACCGCCTTTCAATAATGGACCCAACAGACAGGGGGGCTCAACCAATGATTTCCCATTGTGGCAGGTTTGTAATTGTCTTTAATGGCATGATATACAACTTTAGAGAGATAAGGAGTCAATTAGAGAAAAAAGGAATTAGGTTTCGGACTAATACGGACACAGAAGTGATTGTCAATGGATTTTCTGTTTATGGTTGTGATATTTTTCCTATGCTAAGGGGTATGTTTGCTCTGGCTATCTATGATCAGGAGACAGGAGAAGTTATTCTTGCTCGTGACCCTTTTGGTATTAAACCGCTCTTTTATTGGTATCGTAACAAGGAATTAGCATTTGCTTCAGAACTTAAATGGTTACTGAAAAGAATAGATTTTGCGAAGGAGCCCAATGTGGATGCTCTCTATTGGTATCTACAATTGGGGTATATACCAGCACCTTATACTGCCTTTGAGCACATTTATAAACTGGAACCCGGACATTTATTACGCTTTGATGGAGAGAGTATATCAACAGAGTCATTTTATCAATTGAAACAGCCCGGGTCAATTTTTCGTGATTACTATGAAGCGAAGAAGCATGTGGAGCAAGCACTGCATGATAGCGTTGAGCATCACTTAATTTCTGATGTACCTGTCGCCACTTTTTTGTCGGGAGGGCTTGATTCAGCACTGGTAACGGCAGTAGCAAAACAATTTAATTCAGATATAATTGCTTTTACGGTTTCTTTTCCTGATTCATTACAGGATGAAACGAAGGAAGCACGAGAGACAGCCCGATGGCTTGGGGTGAGGCATGAAGTAATTCCATTAACAACAGATAGTTTCACGGAGTTGTCAATGCAGGTGCTTGGGCACCTTGACGAACCTTTCGCAGATTATTCTATTATAGCGGAAGCATTGGTGTGTCGGGAAACAGCAAAGCATGTAAAAGTAGTTCTTTCGGGAGATGGCGGAGATGAACTATGGGGAGGCTATCTGCGATATAATGCTTATGCAACAATTGTTAAGTATGGATGGGTCTTGAAGCCATTTAGGTTTATTGGGAATCTGTTACCTGAGGCAAGTCGCACAACTTCTCTTTCCTATTGGACATTACGCATCAGAAAATTATTTAAAGCGGTGGACAGCGATTTTGTTCGTGTGTGGTTTAATCTCATTAGATTGTTTGACACTGACCGTGGACAGCAAGAAATTATTAAATCGTTAAAGCAGACATATATTGAGAGCCTTAGTTCAGGAAAAGGGATTCTTGAATTTCCACTCTGGTTTGATATTAAAAACACATTGCCCTATGATATGCTAACTAAAGTTGATGTTGCAAGTATGATGTGGGGTTTGGAAGTTCGTGTCCCTTTTGTTGATAAGGAAGTTATTAATGTGGCAATGAAAGTTCATCCAGACTGGAAATATGACCACCGAGGCAGAAAGAAAATATTGAAAGATGTTGCACTAAAATGGTTGCCAGAAAATGTTATTCAAAGACCCAAGAAAGGCTTTGAGCCCCCAATAGCCAGAATGCTTAAGCAGTTACCAGATATAGAGCAGTTGCAAAGAAATGTTCCTGTAAAAGACCTTTTTCCTGACTGGGAAGATTTAGTGCGACATGCCCAACGCAATGAACACAAAAAGTGGGCTCTCATTTCGTTGCTTATGTGGTTGAAAAAAGTGGTGTGATTATATACCATAGAATGCACCCTTTTGCGTTAAAAATTCCACACATACGGCATATGATAAGATGGGCTATAGCACTTTTTGTGATAGCAGGGAGTGTATTGCTTAGTTCAGTACCCTTATCCCTTTATGCTCAGGATAGTATTCCGCCTGTGCCACATGATGAAATAGACACCCTTGTTGAATATGATTCCCTGACAGGAGGTTATTTTATTCATTTTCATAGGGAAGGAGTTGATGTCAGACCGCCTATATATATGACTCATGATGAGTTTATGAAATGGAAAGAGCAACAACAATCTCAGTTATTCTGGATGGATAGTCGGGACAGTGAGGTGGAATTGGAAGGGGGAAGAGTCAGGCTTTCAACGTTGCGGAAGGGCAGAGGACCACAATTACCCGGTCTGGATTCCAGTGTGTTCAACATTTTCGGTAGTGATTTTGTTAGCATCCGCCCAACAGGGGAGGTTAGTTTGACTGTGGGTTATAAGCATACAAAAACAGACAATCCACTATTGCCAGAGCGATATAGGAGGATTGGTTATCCGGACTTTAATACAGACATGCGATTTAGTGTGGTTGGTTCAGTGGGAGACCTTATGAAAATAAATTTCAATTTTGATTCAAAGGCTCAGTTGAATTTTAATAATCAGATAAAATTGCGATATGAAGGTAAGGAGCATCACATTATCAAAGAGATAGAAGCAGGAAATGTATCTTTCCCGCTTAAAAATTCATTAATCACGGGTGCCCAACAACTCATGGGAATAAAAACCAAATTGCAGTTTGGACGGTTGACGGTTACTGCAGTGGCTTCTCAGAAGCAAAGCCAGACACAAACAATAACTTTTCAAGGGGGAGCACAAACACAGACTGTTGAGATAAAAGCCGATGAATATGAAGAAAACAAACACTTTCTACTTGCTCATTACTTCAAAGACAATTACGAAAAGGCTCTATCAGAACTGCCTAAGATTAAGTCCAATGTGAGAATAACACGCATAGAAGTATGGATTACTAACACGCAGGGACGACCGGAGAATGCCAGAGAGGTAGTTGCTTTAATGGACCTTGGTGAGCCTAATCCATACAGGACTGCATTTAAGAAGCCCAATGCAGGGAGTTTGCCTTCCAATGATGCTAACACCCTTTATTCTACCCTTGTAAATAATCCGCAGGCACGAAGTTCCAGCACAGTGGTTCAAGAATTGCAAAATCTTGGATTGGAGTATGTAAGAGACTTTGAAAAGGTATATGCGAGAAAATTATCGCCTAACGAATATACGCTATATCCTGAACTGGGTTTTATTTCTCTTAACATAAGCCTTCAACCTAATGAAGTGCTTGCAGTGGCTTATGAATACACTTACAATGGTGAAGTGTATAGGGTTGGTGAATTTTCTGATGAGGTGCCAGTAGGTGAGAATAATGATCAGGTTCTGTTTTTGAAAATGCTTAAATCATCGGGAGTTTTTGTTGACCTGCCCATATGGGAATTAATGATGAAAAATGTTTATCCATTAAGAGCATGGCAGATTAGTCCAGAGGATTTCTATCTGGACATTTATTATATTGACCCGGGCGGGGGATATAAGCGATATATTCCAGAGGGTTCCATTCAGGGAGTTCCATTGATAAGGGTCCTAAAAGTAGATCAGGTTGACAAACAGGGTCAACGTCGCTCTGACGGTGTCTTTGACTTTTTGCCCGGAATAACTATTGACCCACAGCGTGGTCGTGTTATCTTCCCTGTACTGGAACCATTTGGTAAAACAATAAAGGACGCATTGGCTTCTGAGCCACATCTGTGGGGTAAATATGTCTATGAGGAGTTATATACTACAACTAAGGTGCAGGCTCGCCAGAAAGCCAACAAGAACAGGTATGTGATAAGGGTCAGGTATAAGTCAGCAGGAGGTAGTACTATAGACCTTGGCAGGATGAATATTCCAGAGGGGTCGGTGAGGGTCACGGTCGGAGGTAGAACACTTGAAGAAGGACGGGACTACACCGTTGATTATATGCTTGGCAAGGTTAGAATTATCAATGACGCTATATTGCAATCTGGACAGCCCGTTAGTGTAACTTTTGAATCTCAGGACTTTATTCTGGCAACAAGAAAATTTTTCATAGGAACCAGATTTGATTACTGGATAAACAAGAATCTGTCTATTGGTGCCACATGGCTTCGTCTCACAGAGCAAACCTATACATATAAAGTGGATATGAATACTATTCCTGTTACAAACGAGATAATAGGAGCAGATTTGACATATTCATCGCCTTCCATGTGGCTAACCCAACTGGTAAATAAATTGCCGGGTATAGAGAGCAAACAGCAATCTCAGGTTAGGGCACGCCTTGAAATGGCTCATTTTATGCCCAAAGAAAACAAAGCAGTTAGGTTAGAAAATGATAAAAGTGCTACCATTTATCTTGACGACTTTGAGGGAGTGCGTCATTACTATGATATACGTCTTCCTGCCATTGCATGGAAACTTGCCGCTACACCACAGAAAATGGTTGATTATTACGGACAACCGATTCTTACAGAGGGAGATTCAATTAATTCTCTTGCTATTAATTACAACAGGGCTCACTTATCGTGGTTCACAATAGACCCTGTGTTTTACGATAAAACAGGCAGAACACCAGATTATATAAAGGAAAATCCGGACCTTGTTTCAAATCACTTCGTCAGGGAAGTCCTTGAACAGGAAGTATTTCCGCAAAAAGCCAGCGAACTCGGAACACCAATTAGAATAAGCACCCTGAACCTTGTTTATTATCCCAATGAACCCGGACCTTATAATTACACTACTGAATTAACACCAGACGGTTATTTGACCAATCCAGAAAAAAGATGGGCGGGCATAACTCAGGCTCTATACGTAACCGACTTTGAGCAGGCAGGAATTGAATACATTGAACTGTGGTTAATGGACCCATTTGTGTATGACCCATTTGCTAAAGGGGGCGAATTATATATTCACCTTGGCAATGTATCGGAGGATGTCCTTGCAGATAGCAGGTTGGCATATGAAAACGGTTTGCCGGGACCCGAGGATGACCCTAATATAGCAGACACTACTATATGGGGACTTGTGCCAAAGTTTCCACCCATCACACGCACATTTGATAATGACCCTGAAAAGAGGACTGCACAAGATGTAGGATTAGATGGACTCTCTGATGAAGCAGAAGCCCAATTCAGAACAGATTATCTTGGAAATGTTCAGCCGATTTTAAATCCCGATGCATATCAGAGATTTGCTCAAGACCCTTCTCATGATAACTTCAAACACTACCTTGACCCGGAACTGATAGAACAGGAATTGCCAATCCTTGACCTATACAAGTATTACAGCAATCCAGATGGCAATTCGCCAGTTGGAGGGGAAGGCGAACAGGTATTTGCCGCAACTAATTATCCAGACAACGAAGACCTTAATGAAGACAACACTCTCAATCAAGCAGAGTCCTATTATCAATATGTTGTGCGAATTACACCGGCGGACCTGCAGCCCGGAAACGGATATGTCACAGATATGGTAACTGCAGAAGTTACTTTGCCCAATGGCAACACAGAACAGGTCAGATGGTATCAGATCAGAATCCCTATAAGAAAGTATCAGTACAAAACTGGAGGAATTTCTGATTTTCGCTCCATTCGTTTTATGAGGATGATTTTGCATGGTTGGGACACCACAGTTGTTTTGAGGTTTGCCCGTGTGGCTCTGGTCGGAAGCACATGGAGAATATACGAATATGACCTTAAACAGCCCGGGGAAGTTATAATAAATGACGATGTTGATGAAACAGAGTTTGATGTTTCTGTTGTAAATATTGAGGAGAACAGTGAGCGAGAACCCATTCCTTATGTGTTACCGCCCGGTGTACAGCGAGAAGTTCTTCCATCCAGTATTAGTGGAGTAGCAGTGCAACAAAATGAGCAATCTCTGGTTCTCAAAGTGTGTAATTTGCAAGATGGAGATTCACGAGCAGTGTATAAGGAAGCAGGAGTTGATTTGAGGCAATTTGAACGTTTGAGAATGTTTATTCACGCCGAAGAAGTCCCGGGCAATCCCTTGCAAGATGGGGAAATGCAAGCATTTCTGAGATTAGGATATGATTTCACTGAGAATTATTATGAATACATAGTTCCTTTGAAATTAACACCCTATGGCACGGAAGACCCTGAATTAGTCTGGCCCCCCGAAAATAGAATTGACATTCTGCTTGATTCTTTTGTGATAGTTAAGCGAATGAGGGACGAACAGAACTACCCTGTGAATAAGCCTTTTGATTATGTTTTACCTAACGGGCATATTATTAGGGTAGTAGGTAAGCCAGACCTTGGAAGGGTCCAGACGATGATGCTTGGTGTAACAAACCCTGCCGATGGTACAGGTTCCCGATGCGTTGAAGTTTGGTTTAACGAACTTCGTGTTGCGGGATACAAGAACTATGGGGGCAGTGCAGCACAGGCAAGCGTGGATATAGCCCTTGCGGACGTAGCAAATCTTAGCATAGCAGGGAAGATGCATACGCCCGGCTTTGGGGCTCTCAATCAAACCATCACGGAACGAAGACAAGACTATTTTCAGGGGGTAGATTTTGCTATAGGTACTGACCTTAGCAAATTTCTCTTTAAGTCAATAAAGATGCCCGTCTATCTTGCCTATTCCAATCAAGTTTCAACACCTCGCTACCATCCTTTTGAGACAGACATAGTGCTCAAGGAATATATGGCAACTCTGCCTGATAAGGTTAGGGATTCCCTGAAAAATGTTGTTCAAACTGCCAGAGACATCCGTTCTATTACTTTTACTGACATACGAAAACTTAGAACTGGCAAGAGTGGTAAACCCATGCCTTGGGACCTGTCTAATCTGTCTTTCTCTGGTTCATATATGGAAGAGAGATATAGGGACCCGTTTATCCAACAGCGTTTCAAACGTGATTATAAGGTAGGTGCTCAATATTCTTATTCACCCACTGCAAAACCGTGGGAACCCTTTAAACTTAAGATTAAGGCGAATAAAAAGTATCTCAGGTGGCTACGAGAATTTAATATAGCCTTTTTACCACAGAGCATTAAAGTGGGATATGATTGGAACCGGAAGTTTATGATGGAGCAATTACGTTCGTTAACAGCAGGCGAAGTGCCTATTCCACCGTATTATGAGAAAGAGTTCCTATGGCACAGAACTCATTCTATTACATACAATCCCTTTCGTTCTTTGAGGATGAACCTTACCACGAGAGCCACTTCATTAATTCCAGAACCAGAAGGTCCAATAGACACCAGAGAAGAAAGAAGAATTGTGCAGCAAAATATGAGCAAATTTGGAGTACCGCAACTATATACTCATGATTTTAATGCCAACTATAAAGCACCCTTTGACAAATTTCCGATTATCAACTGGCTTTATGGTGATGTGAATTATAAAGCTAATTATAAGTGGGAGTGGGCACCACCCGCTTCTCAATCATTTGGAAATACCATTTCAAACAACAGAGAAACCAGATTTACTTTAGGAGCTAGACCACGCAAAATGTGGAGAAACGTCCATAATACTTATTGGTGGGTAAAAGAGCAAATAGACCCATCGCCTAAGTATAAACGAGACCTACAAAAATGGAAGGTCAGGCTTGAGAAGTGGAAGGCACGCAAAGCAATGGGCAAGGACCCTGGTCCCAAACCCAAAAAACCAAAGCCGCCACGGGCACCAGCAAAACCCAAAACACTGGCAGGAAATATAATTAAGGGCTTAATAGAAGGGTGGAACAATATATCACTGACATATACTATCAGAGAAGGAACCACACTTCCTGGATTTATGCTTCAACCCAGATGGCTTGGAATGGATAGTACTTTCTCTGGTCCTGGCTGGGACTTCCTGTTCGGTGCCCAGCCTGACACATCGTGGCTTCCACAACTGGCACAAAAGGGATGGCTTTCAACAGACACGTTCTTTAACCAACCATTCAAGCAGGTCAGGGAAGAACGTATAACGGGACGCATATCAACCAATTTCTTCAAAGTTGTCAACATATCTATTGATGCAAACAGAACATTCACCCGCAACTACTCTGAAATATTCAAAGATACCGTGGGAGATGGAACAGGTTTTGCCCACTTAACACCTTTAACGACAGGCAGTTTCTCAATATCGTGGAGCATGTGGGCTTCCACTTTTGATAAACCTTCTAAAGGAGGACGGCCTTCAGAGACATTTCAGCGATTTGAACAATACAGGCAGGTAGTTTCTCAATTGCTTGGTAAAAACAATCCATATTCTTCAGGAGAAATAGACACAGTTCCCGGCTTTTATGATGGCTATGGTCCTAATTCACCGCAAGTACTCATTCCTGCCTTCATTGCAGCATATTCTGGGATTCCTATAGAACAGCTTGGAGCACGAACTTATTTCCCGCAAATTCCAAAACCTAACTGGTCAATCAGACTAACAGGGCTACAAAGAATAGGAAACCTAAAAACAATCTTCTCTTCCATTTCAATAAATCACAGTTATAAGTCGTCATTGAAAATTTCCAACTTTAAGTCTTCATTCTTCTATAAAACGGTTAATGGCTACGATACGGCAAGAAATCCAATAAGTGGAGATTTCTATCCTCAATACGAAATTACCACTGTAACGATAGAGGAAAATATGAGTCCTTTATTTGGCATTCAGATAAACCTTAGGTCAGGCTACAATTTTAACTTTTCCGTCAATAGAACACGAAATGTTCAGCTAAGCATTATGAACTATCAGGTTAATGAAAATCAATCATGGAGAGGAACACTAACTATCGGTGGACAATTTAAGAACGTAAAGATTCCGTTCAAAATAGGAGGTGTAAAACCAAGGCTCAAAAAACCCATTCGCATGTCTATAACGGGTGGATACGGATATCGGGAGCAGACGGTGCACAGGCTATCACAAAATCTTAGTGAAATAGTAAATGGTAGTATTTCGTGGCAATTCAAAATTGCCTTTACCTACGAGCCTATGACCAACTTGAAAACCCAATTCTTTATTGATTACAACAAATCTATCCCATTGGTCAGTCGTGGCTATCCAACCCGAGTCTTCTACATTGGTATAACCGCTACGTACTCTCTAACAGGACTATGAGGAAGATTTCTTTGATATTTGGTGTTGTGTGGTCCGTGATGGCTTCTTTAAATGCACAACATAATTGCAGACTGACACTAACCGTCAGGGATGCAGAAAACAAAAAGCCAGTACCTGACGCTATTATATTGATTAATGGAACCCATAGCGGAGTAACGGATTCAAATGGACAATGGCAACAGAGTCTTCCTTGCGAATTTACTACTGTAACCGTTCAACACATAAATTTTGAGCCCGCTACCCATAACATGCAACTATTCCAACAGCATGAAATAATTATATGGTTAAAACCAAGAACATATAGCCTGCCGCCTGTTCCGATAGATGTGAGTAAAGAACATGACCCTATGGAGGAACTGAAACCGGACCACTTACCTGTGTTGCCAACGCCCTTGCCTTCAGTGGAAAAAAGTATTGGTATTTTGCCGGGAGTTGCTTCTACAAACGAGTTGTCCAGCCAATATAATGTGCGGGGTGGCAATTATGATGAAAACCTTGTGTTTATTAATGGATTTGAGATATACAGACCGCAACTGGTGAGGTCAGCACAATATGAAGGTTTAAGTGCTATTAATCCCGACCTTGTCAAGGCAATTAAGTTTTCAGCAGGAGGCTTCCCCGCTCAATATGGCACAAAGATGTCTTCTGTCCTTGACGTTACCTATGTTCAACCGGATTCATTTCAATTCAGAGCCAGGATGAGCATGTTAGGTTTTTCTGCATCCACTTTCTACAGTTCCCTAAATCATAGATTCAATCTTGTTTCTTCTGCCCGGTATGCTTCTTATTCTTATTTGCTTAAAACACTGCCACAAAAAGGAGTGTATAAGCCCGCTTTCTTTGATTTTCAGACTGCCGGAACGTATCAGTTTTCTGAGAAAACATATCTTGATTTTTTGGTGTATGGCTCTATTGCACGATTCCGTTTCTATCCAGAAAGCGAAGTTGTTAAGTTCGGTACTGTAAATCGTGTTCTACAATTCACTGCTTTTATGCAGGGGGCAGAAATAAATGGATATGATATTGGGATTGGAGGTGTAAGGTTGCGACATTCACTAAATAAAGACGCAACAATATCCATGCAGATTCAATATTCCAGAATTCTTGAGATTCAAAAAGAGGATGTTGCAAGTGCTTACTGGCTCGGCCAGGTGCAAACAGACCCTCAAAAGGAAGATTATGGACAGGTTGTCTATGCTCTGGGTGCGGGAGAATTTCATATTTGGAGACGCAATTATGCTCAATTTGACATATTGCAAAGTCAGCTCGTCTATTCGCGTGATAAATTTGAAGGAGGAATAGGGTTAAAAACATGGGCAATTGAAGATTTCGTCTATGAGTGGGATAGGATTGATTCAGCAGGATATTCCCTGCCCCGCAGCGATACAGCAGTGCTTATGCATAGATTTATTGAGGGCAAAGGAAATCAAACACTAAATGCCATATGGACATATTTGACAAAAACATTTGATTATGAAAACATGTCAATAATTGCAGGTATTAGAACTACATACTGGGTTCCTGGCAAGGAAATTCTGCCGGCACCAAGAGTTGCCATCCAATTTTCTGCCTTCAAACACTGGACATTTAATTTAGCGACAGGGCTTTATTACCAATTGCCATTTTACAGAGAATTCATTACGCAGGAGGGGCAATATAAATGGCAAACCGTAAAAGCGCAAAAAAGTATCCATCTTATTGGAACAGCATCCAGAACGATTAAGATAGCACAAAAGGATTTCCTATATCAGACTTCTCTTTATGGAAAATATCTATGGGATGTCAATATTTATGACATTTATGGTGTCTTTATTGATTATTGGGCACGCAACGATGCCACCGCCTATGTGATGGGATGGGAACACAGGCTCAATGGCTCTTTACTTCCAGGTACAGAATCATGGGTTTCTCTTACTTTCCTGCACACACAAGAGCAAATAGGTCAACGATGGGTAGAACGACCATCCGATGAACACTTTCGCATCAGCATGTTGATTCTTGACAGGGTCCCTCAGGTTCCCAATTTGAGATTTACAATGCTTGCACACTTCGCTTCTGGAATCCCTTTTAGTCCGCCCCCCGAAACAACCTATGCCCTTCAATATCGCAATGAATTCCGAACACCCCCTTATCTCAGAATCGACATGGGACTGAGGTTGGTGCTCGTGGACAGAGAGGACCCAGAAGGCACATCCGCAATTAATAATCCAGCACTGGCAATTTTTGATAAACTCTGGATTGACCTTCAAATCTTCAATATTCTGGACAGAAAAAATGTCTTTTCATACTATTGGATAAGAGACATAGAGGGTCTATACTATGCAGTGCCCCGCCGACTCACAGGAAGACTTTTTAACCTGTCCCTATATGCAGCATTTTGAGAAACTTTTTAGCATTAACCACAGCTCAACTTACGACCACCAAAACGCATATATTATAGTAACCATCTGGC
>WFXT01000263.1 GCA_015490475.1 Bacteroidota bacterium | reverse complement strand
TCAAAAAATAGGAGTATAACTCTTCATCTGGTATAATCCAATTCCTGTCTGTAAAATATTCTTTGTATGGGCTTATGGAACCGAGAAATACAGAAGAATCAAATCCCATGTCTTTGTAGGCTGTGGGCATATTGAAAAATATATCTGAGTTGGCTATAAATGCAAAAGTGTGATAACCCTGTTCTTTCAAGCGTGTTAGTATAGAAGAGGTTGTGTGGGAACCGAAAACTAAAAATTCCACAGGAGACAATTGATGGAG
Source organism: Bacteroidota bacterium (assembly GCA_015490475.1). Classification (GTDB taxonomy): domain Bacteria; phylum Bacteroidota; class Bacteroidia; order JAADEI01; family JAADEI01; genus JAADEI01. The sequence continues at coordinate 5,821 of WFXT01000263.1, read as the reverse complement.
TGCAGGAGTTCCCGTAAGTATTTCGAAAGTTGCTTGTGCAGTATAACCACCATATACAGGGCTTACAATCAGTGAAAATAAAGAGTCCGGCATGAATTTCAATAAGTATGGATGTATGGGAAATCTTGAAAATTTATAGTTCTTAAGTCTTGAAAGATCAATGTGGCTTTCAAGCAAAATCACATAGATGTTAGGTTTGTTTTTTAGGGTGTCAGGAAATAATATCCTATGTGGAGGCAAGCTAAGATTGTATTGAAAATTTTGAAGTTCTCTATAAGCTCTGATTTCCCTTAAGGAATTATGGTAAAATGCTACGAATCTACCATTTGACCAGACTTCTTCCTTTTCATACCACCACACGCTTTTATAATACTTTGGTAGCAATACAGTGAACGACAAGATAATCATTACTATTGAAACCACCTTTAAAGCAAAGATTAATGCAAATTGTATTTTGATCATACGTGACCCTCCCTTGAGTATGCCGAGCAGACTAACGTAAAATCCACGAAGAACGGAATACAGAGCAAAAAGTAATATGGCAAGAATGATTATACCACCAATTATCGCTTTGTAACCTAAGAAATCTTTAAACGTGAATAGGAGGGATAGGGTTCTGATAGTTGGAATTCTTAGATGTGCCTGAATTTCAGTGTCAAAAGCCCAAAAGCAAAAATAATGAATATTGCAGGAAAGAATACCTTTAAAGGTGAGATAGAAGCGGGAATTGTGAAAAGAATAGTTAACCCAATCACTATTAAGGCTTCCGGTAAATAGGAGAAGTTGAAAAACTCAAATTGCTTTGTTTCTGTGTTATAAAAGAAAGATGCAAGCGGTGGAAACTTATATTGGGCTATTTTATCAAAATATAAAAAGTCATAGCCAGCAATAGCAGTCAGATTAGCGATTACTGTAAAGATGAATAAGGGCAATACAAACTTTTGTAAAAGTCTTTTCATAGCAGTGAGTGATAAATAGAAAGTTAGGCTAGTAAGCCAGCCTAATCCTTAGTATCGCTTCTAATGACGAGCACGGGACATGGTGCTTGTCTAACAACCTTTTCTGTAGTGCTTCCAATGATGAGTTTTTCCAGTCCGGAACGCTTGTGTGAACCCATGCAAATAAGGGAAATGCCATTTTCTTGAACATAAGAAATGATAGCTTCGGGGGGATAGCCAAAAACCAGAGATGTTTGAACTGGTAATTGAGCATCTCTTACTCTCTCTGCCAGTTTGTCCAGTGCTTTGCGAGCATTGCCTGCTATTACATCCTCAAGGGCTTCCATCCCAGAAAATCCTTCTAACCATTCCACTGGATAAGCGATGGGTTCCAGAACGTGAATTATGTGAATCTGGGCATTAAAGGGCTTGGCAAGGTCAATAGCCCATTGTAATGCTTCTTCACTCATTTCTGAAAAATCAGTGGGAACCAGGATTGATTTTATTCTTGACTCCATAACTCAATAGTTTTTGTTTCATTAGGATTTAGCAATGTAAAAGTAATACATCATAGCGAACGTTTTGTTCTCTATCGTCATGTCAAAATTATCTTTTTGACTACTTATTTTTCTTTAGCCGATGATGGAAATAAAGATATGCGGAAGCTACAGCTATGTGTTAATATTTTGTTTGCGAACTTTTGAAGGTCTTGCTCAGTTACCTCCTTTATTATGTCTTCATAATGAGCTAATTCAGAGAGGGGAACGTCGTTCTGCAGTGCCCACGCTATTTGCCTTCGCCACCAGAAGTTGTTTTGCTTATTTTCTTTCAAATCGTTGAGCAATACTTTCTTGACTTCATGAATATATGTAGTATCTAAGTTCCCCTGTGCTAAAGAGTTTAAGATTTCATGTATTTTGTTTTGAATGCTTTCAACATCTTCCGGTGCAGAAGGATAAAATATTAGGAATGTTAGATAGGGGGTTGGATATTTCTCAAGGGAAATATTGACCTGTGCAGAGTATATCTGCGAAGATTCTTCTCGGATGCTATCCATCACAGTAAAATCAATTAGTTTTTCAAGAAATTTAGATAGGAGCCTTTCTTCAAAGCTCCATGAGTCCCATTTTCTGTGAAACACTACAATGGAAAAAGCCTTTTTGCCAGAACCTTTGTAAAATTCAATAGTTGTATCACATAAAACGGGAAACACCTTCCTATCAACCCAGTGATCTGCTTCTGAGCGTTTATAGGGGATAGAGCCGAGCCATTTATTTACTTCAACAAGCAAGCTTTCCGGTTCAAAGGTTCCTACGAATACAAAGTCAAAGTCCCCCACTTTGTTTACAAATTTTTGATAGTATATTTCGTATGGTTTTTGCCAGCTTAGGCTCTTGAGTTGATGTTTCTCTGGAACACTTATCATCCATGGATTATTGCCATAAACCTTTTTCATTCCTTCTATCAAGAAATAAATTATGGGAAAAGCCTTTAACATAGAGAGCTGGATTAGGATTCTGCGACGCCATGACTTGAAAGCTTTTTCATCCTGTCGTGGTTGTGTGAATAACAGATATTGGAGCTGAAGGGCTGTTGTCAGGTCTTCTGGAGATGTAGTGAATCTTATGTTTTCATATAACAAGTCTAGGGAAACACTCCAGTTGACATGGTAACCAGCAAGGATTTTTTCAAGTGTTGATGCATCTACGTCTCCCAAACCACTTTCAGGAATTACTTCGCTTATTGACCAACCTGCAATAACGTCTGAGGAATCCAGGGAGGACAAACCTCCCGGGCTAAATGCTAACCACCTGATTTCGTCGTCCTTGAAATCTGTGGGTTTTAACCAGATTCTTGCTCCGTTGGATAAAGTGGCGTGCCATATGTTTAGGGTGGAATCAATGAGCTTGAGTTGGGGGAGGGGTGGAGTGCTGGTTGGTGGATGTGCTAACCGAGGCAATGGCTTGTCTTCTGGTGGTCTGAGTTTTCTTTTTTCCGCCTTCTTTATCCATTTTATAAGTTGTTTATGAGTGGGGAGTTTGGCTTTTTTCAGCTCTTTGTCGTTGACAATGAGAAGGATGTATCTGTTAGTGTCATTTCTCCAGAGTGATTTCAAGTGGTTGTGTAGGTCCTCAGGTGAAATGTCTGGCAGTATCTTCTGAGCGATATGATACTCCCATTCGGGGTCAGGGAATGGTTTGCCTTCAAGATAGTGGTCCACCAGAGCAAATGCCCATGTTGAGTTTTCTGTTTTGTTTCTTTCGGCATATTTTTTCTTAAGACTTCGCAGGAGGCGTTTCTTAGCTCTTTCCACTTCTCCTTCTGTGAAGCCGTATCTATAGGCACGGACTGCTTCGCTCCATAGCTCCTGTGTTGCCCTTTTTACATTTTTGAGACTAATAGAAGCATTCCATTCTACAAAAGTGGATGTTCTTACCATATTATACACAGAAAAATATGCATCGGCAAAAGGAGGATTTTCCTGTCGTTCTATATCACTGTATCGTTCGTCAAAAATGTTGCTTATTATCTGTGTCATTAGTTTCTTTTTCCAATCTTCAATGGTTTGTGGAGTATCAACATCATGAATGAAACCAATTGATAGGGAAGGGAAAGCCCATTCGCTATCAACGATAGTTACTACTCTAAACCTTTCAAATGGCGGCAAGTAATAATAAGGTCTGTGGAGAGGGCTCTCTCGCTTCACACTTCCGAAATATTTCTTTATCCATTGTTCTGCACTGTCTGGATTTACATTACCTACGACGATTACAGCCATTAAGTCAGGCCTATACCACTTTTTATAGAAAGATATTATAGTGTCATGGGGAGCGTTCAGGATAATGCTTTCTTCGCCTATTACCGTCCTATCGGCGTATTTACTGCCTTTGAATAGCTCTTGGAGGATTTTGGAAAACACACGTTGTTGAACACCAGACCACAGGCGCCATTCATTATGGACAACACCTCGTTCTTTTTCTATCTCTGCTGAGTCAAAAGTTGCCATAAATGCCATTTCAGATAAAATCCATAGGGCTTTTTCTGTGAGGGAATCAGGAACACCGCGTAACATATAAACAGTCTCATCCCATGTTGTATAGGCATTGAGGTCTGGTCCTAATTCCAATCCTATCTTTCTAAGGAAGTGGTCAATTTCATTTGCTGGAAAGCTTTTAGTACCGTTGAAAAGCATGTGTTCCACGAAGTGTGCTATGCCTTGTTGAGAGTCTGTTTCCAGAATTGCCCCAGCATTAACTGCCAGAAATACATCGGTATACCCCTCTGGATAGTTGTTGGGCATAATATAGTAGTGTAAGCCGTTAGGGAGAACGCCCTTGCGAACACCTTTGTGAAAGGGAATCGTATCCTGAGCACTTATGCTTACGGATAATAAAAAACATATACAACACGCCAATAGATTTCTTGTCGGTTTAAATATCATAATCGCTTAATTTGCTAATGCAATAATAAGTCAAATTTATTAATTTATAAACACACCATAAATAGTGAAAAGTGGGTTGTTTTGTCCCCCACCTTTTTGACTCACATTTTCATGCCCTATCTTTGTTCACAAATGCTGATAAACATGGCAGAAGAAGTTTACATTTTGGGAGTTGCAAGGACGCCATTTGGTAGTTTTGGTGGCAGTCTTGCTTCTGTAAGTGCAACAAGATTGGGAGCCACTGCTATTAAGGAAGCATTGAGGAGAGCGGGAGTTCAACCTAATGAGCCCAATGAAGTGTTTATGGGTAATGTGTTAAGTGCTGGCGTTGGACAGGCACCAGCCAGACAAGCTGCTTTATTTGCGGGAATAGACAAATCAGTGCCTGCAACCACTGTTAATAAAGTTTGTGCTTCCGGGATGAAATCTGTTATTATAGGTGCTCAGACAATAAAGGCAGGAGATAATAGGATTGTTGTTGCGGGAGGCATGGAATCAATGTCCAATGTTCCATACTACAACAAGTCTGTGCGATGGGGAAACAAAATGGGAAATGTGGAATTAATTGATGGCTTAATATATGACGGATTGTGGGACGTTTATTCTGACCAGCACATGGGTAGTTGTGCCGAAGTATGTGCCGTTGAGCTTAATATTCCAAGGGAGGAGCAAGATGAATATGCACGTCTTTCTTACGAGCGTGCTGCTGGTGCTTGGCAGGAAGGACATATGAAATGGGAAGTGGTGCCTGTGGAAGTGGAGACACGAAAGGGAACAGTGGTTGTGGAAGAGGACGAAGAGTACAAACGAGTTGACTTTGACAAGATGAAAAAGCTGCGTCCCGTTTTCAAAAAGGATGGAACAATCACTGCTGCTAATGCAAGTACAATAAATGATGGTGCTGCTGCCCTTGTCATAGCAAGCAAATCTTATGTTGAAGAAAAGGGGCTTAAACCAATTGCCCGAATTGTTTCATGGGCTGATGCCGCCGAAGACCCCATTTGGTTTACCATAGCACCCACTGATGCCGCAACACGAGCACTGCAAAAGGCAGGCCTTTCTAAGGAAGATATTGACTACTGGGAAATTAATGAAGCCTTTTCTGTGGTTGTCCTAGCCAATGTCAAGAAGATGGGGCTTGACCTGAATAGAGTCAATGTTTTCGGGGGAGCCGTGTCCATAGGACATCCAATAGGAGCTTCGGGAGCACGTATCATTATTACGCTTTTGAACGTTTTACGTGTAAAAGGAGGGCGATACGGTCTGGCATCAATATGCAATGGAGGAGGTGGAGCATCAGCTATCATAGTGGAGTGGCTCGGAGAATAAATTTATCACTGTCTTGGGGGTTCTTTATTGGCTTTGTTTTATTCTCGTGCAAGCCCTCTTATTTATCTGATTTTATCACTATTGAAGTTGACACTGCTTATGTATATGACGT
>WFXT01000262.1 GCA_015490475.1 Bacteroidota bacterium | reverse complement strand
CTTACTCCATCTTGAATGAAAGGATTATCATAACGCTTATCCCATTCTTGAATATCGTAGTACTGAAATGTTTTTTCCAAATGAAGTAAGTCACTATGTTTTAAAGGAATATTAACCCACTTTATATCCGATGAAAAACTACGGACACCGTAGGATAATATATTATTATCAATTTTAACATAGCGACCATTTTCAAAACCGCCCACATAAAAGTAGGCTTCTATTTTTTCATTTTTAAAAATATTTGATCTAGCAGTATCTGTTGTCACTGAACAAGCTGCTAATATAAAAATAACAACCGTAAGAAATGAAATGAGCTTTAACATTGTCTTATATCCGAGTAAAAAATTATTTTTTCTTCTTTTTACAGCATAGAGGAGTTTATGGAAAGGAGTTTGTAGGTGCATATGGACTGTTCGACCTGATCGGAGTTATCCGAGGGATTTTATGGGGAAGAAAAACCAGATTTCCAGTCCCTTACAAGAGGGTTCTTTAGATGGTTGGCTTAACTGAACGGCATTGCCTGTGCCGTAGTGGAGTCACGGATTCAGGTATTAGGCAACTAAAATTTATCATTACCGTCAGAGCCAAGGTTATTAATTTTTGTTTTGCCTAGTATTTTCAAAAGAAGATTACGAAAAAACTTGAGTATCGGATAAAGAACTGATGAAACTGTTTTTGATTTAAATATCCAATAGTTCATTCGGTTAAATACTCCAGATCTACTGCCAATCAGTGCTAAGGTATGAATTGCATCAGCACCGTAATAAAGCTGGTTTCCCATTTTTAGAACCATGCCCTGGTCTATATCAAGACCTTTTTCAGTAATCTCTTTCAAAATAGCACTGTCGTCCCGCGCATCCACAATCCTTAATGTACCCACGCTTTTTCTGATATTGACCACCTGACAGTAAGCATTGCACGCGGGGCACTCACGGTCATAAACGAGTAGTATCTCTTCACGTGGTTTTTGATTGTTCATACCTTATAGCGAATGTCTTGAACCTTTTGAAACCTTCTAGCCACTTGCGGGACTAAATTCCCGCCTCCAGTCAACATTTACCCAACCCTTGTTTTTGTTACAGGCTTTTATCTTCCTCAGTAACATTGAACTGTATACACTTTTAGGCGACTCTCGGGTTGAAAAAAGATGCAGGATCGAGATTAAACCTTTTAGATAGTTTGGTTATATGCTCTTTTGTAAGACTCCTTTTCCCATTCAAGATCATTGATACTAATGACTTTGAGCCAATTTCATTTTTAAAATCAGCAAGTGTTAAATGATGTTGACTCATCAGCACCCTAAGAACAGATATTTCCTGATTTATGTCACTTGCCTCTTTATCAAAAGTAACAATACCCTCTTGAGTGGCTTCATATTTCTCAATGGCTCTTGCTACTAACTCTATTAAGTCATTCAGGGGGGCATCAATGGTATCTTTAGCCTCTGAAAATAGATGCTCAAGTGTTTCAAGTGCATCTTGATAATCCTGTTCTGTTTTTATATGCAGGATATTTGATGCTTCTGAAGCAAACTCCAGAAAAGACTGGGTTAGTGTTTCTGCTTTTAAAGCTAACATTACAGTTCTCCTTTTTTATATCTCTGTGTGAGTTTGTCATATTCAGCATGGGTAACAACATGTTTTACGAATACTTTTTGCGTAGTGAAAAGAATCGCCGTGATTAGCCTGAGATTGTTACCCCCAATGTCGATAACCCACCATTTATCTTTGTATTTAAAGTTATCGAGTGAAGCAAATGTCTCTTTCAGTATTAGTGGTGTTTCAAATCTACCCTTTCTAAGTACATTATAGACATCAATAATTGCTTCCTTGTCATTGGGATATTTCTCGGCTGCATCTGAAAACGGCTTTTTTGAAATGACATGCACAATATTCTTCCTTTCGTTTACATATTGTGAACTGTAGCACTGTATTTAAGAGTTTACAATATGTAAACATTTCTGCTGCTAAACTCGCAACTTACTGGAACACCCACTTTTTGAGAATAAATTAATGGCTGTCCCACAATAACTCCCGAACCTGTGGATTTCGTGACCTTGTGCCCACTCATCCTAAGAGACTCAGCCTTATATGACGTTCCTGTTCGTAAGCTCGCAGTTTTGCCCGGGCATCCCAGCCGCTCATTCGCGGCGCTTACGCCCTTCCCACAAGACCTCGCGGTGCTTGCAGTTGCCGTCGGCTAGTAGTTATAATTGTTTGATTAACAAACAATGTAGGTTCTCCTACAGGGGACTTACACCCCAGTAACTTAGGTTCTTCCCACTAAGCGTAAATAGCAGAGCTATTAAATTTTATTCCAAAAAAATACTAGAGGTATTGACGTATTCTCTTAGTTTCCGGTAGCGATATGCCCAGCTCACTCCCCATGTCCGATTCGTTAGTTGTCGAATGCGGTATTTGAAGTGTTGCAGGCTTTTCTTGCTCCAGATGAGATATTTTCCTCTGAACTGGTAACCCAGAAAGCTAAGCTCTCTCATTGGGAAACTTACTGGACACCCACTTTTTAAGAATAAATTAATGGCTGTCCCACAATAAGCCCTCGCTTTTTGCCATGCTAGAAAAAGATTATCCCAATGCATCAAAGCAGGGAGTGAAATTTGTTCACGTTGACTCATTTATTGACTCAAGTATCGGAGTTTAGAATTTACTATCATCGTTAGCGGGTTATCTAGGAGGCTGTCTGAGAACTAAGAAGCTACTGCAAATCCCATGACCATCATAATCTGAACTTATTGAAATCGTTAAATAGAACGACTATTCGCCTCATTCAATAAGTCCAGCTTATGATAATCCTGTGATTTTCGCTACGCTTCCAGTTCTCGGACAGCCTCCTAGCTCAAGTACATCTACCATAGTTGAGACAGATGCGGTTTGGGTCGATATGACGTTTAACAAATACCAGACACTATGAGTTCTGGAGGCGAAATACACTTTGGGAAATTAGATAGTTAAAAAGCCCCAAACCAGACAAGCAGGGAATGGGGCTGTTGCTATTTGCCCGGTTATTCAAGATAACGCGGCCAGGAAAATACCCCGCCATTAACCTCGAAACGACAGTCTGTAACTGTGGCTTATTTCTGGTGGTCAATGTGGACAACACAACACGAAAACCAATGTTGTTGTTACGATTGCCTTGCCTGTTGTTGTTGTGCACAGCACACCGGACGTTGTCTGGATTGTTGTTGAACGCCCCGCCGCGCAACACGCAAACGACTCGCTGTTTCGGGTATTTCCCCACAATGGCATGTACCATTGTTCCTGATCAGGTCGCCTTTAGCCAGCCACCTAATAATTTTCCTGTTTCTGACAGCATGGGTACTACATGAGCATATTGCCCTTTTGAAAGCCAGCCCATTTTTGCCGCAAGACGAATATAAAGACGCAGCTTCGCCAATGCTTCATCTGCCTGCCTGAGGCTGTCGCGCCGTGCTGCCGCACGGCGAAGGTTGGCATTCTCCAGATTCTCACGCATTTCAAACATAGCATCCAACAAACGTTTGGTAAAATCATGTCGATGCATTTTAGGGAAATGCCGTGTCACTTGTAAAAGCCATACCATCAGATCAAATGTTTTACTAAAAATAGGCATGGGTGTATTTTGCTGAGCCATATCAGAGTTCCATCGTTCAGAGTATCAAAGGTCAGAGTAATGGGGACAACACAACACGAAAACCAATGAAGAGGCTACGATCGCCTCGCCCGTAGTAGTAGCGCACAGCACACCGGACGTTGACTGGATAGTTGAAGAACGCCCCGCCGCGCAACACGCAAACGACATTGCCACTTTTTTCAACAGTTGTGCGTTGCTCCCACTCCTTAGTTCTTGTTTCAGGATAAGGATAACCTCCCTTTTTGCTACGTGTCCATTCCCAGACATTGCCCGCCATATCGTGGCAGCCATAGGGGCTTACCCCAGAAGAGAATAGACCTTGAGTGGATGTTTTTCCGATATAATTTCGGTAATTTCCAAGGTCAGCCGTGATATGATTGCCCCAGGGATAACGCCGTTGTGGTTCGATATTTTTTGTTAGCCTGACTTGCGGATGAGTCGGTAATTGACATTCAACGCTTTTCCATTGCGGAGTATCATTTGCGGTTGTCGGTATTTCGATGCCACCTCGTGCGGCCTTCTCCCATTCTGCCTCATCTGGGAGGGTGACTATCCAGTTTTCAGGGAGACATTTTGCCTGATGCCAGCGTCGAGTTAGCCACTGGCAAAACCGGATAGCCTCATCCCAGCTTACAAAAACAACAGGATGATTTCTAATACCTTCCAAGACACGTTTGTCTTTTGGTTGCTCACTCGTATCTGCCAGAAATTCCGCAAACTGCATCTGGCTAACAGGATGTTGGGCTATCCAGTAAGCATAATTCAGATTATATTCGCC
>WFXT01000261.1 GCA_015490475.1 Bacteroidota bacterium | reverse complement strand
ACCAATATGATATAAATTTGTGTTAATGAAAACAGAAATCAAAATTTAGATATAGGATGAATATTAAGGGCGGGATGCGGAGGATGGGACGCATTCTGCTTATACTTTCAGTAGTTTCTTTCTCAGCATTAGCTCAGGAGAAAACTAGAAGTTACTTTTATGGTGGAATCTTAGGAAAGAAACCTATATTAGGAACTATTGGTGTTTCAATAATGCCAACTTCCAGAGTCAGATTAGAAGTATTTCCTACTCATTGGTTGTCAATAGATGGATATTACATATCAAGCAGATTGATGGGGGTTTATCCAAGTGACCTTTATGAAAAAATCAATGCAGGCTTTAAGCTGCATCCTTTTTTATATACAATTAGGAAAGAAAAGAATGGACGGATCAGATTCTTAACTCTTAATGCATTCATCGGTCCTGAGTTTACATACAGGATTAGAAATTCATTCAGGGTTCTGGATAATGATGGGTTTTTATTAAAAGACCAGCAGTTAGTTTTCAGTAAAGCTCAAGGAACAGTTGTTAATTCGGGGGTAAGAGTGCTATACGGTGGAAAATCCCTTGGAGTTGAATTGTCTTTATCACTTGTGGTGGGCTATTTATACTACGAGATTTTTGAATTTTCATCGGAATCAGCAGGTACTGTAGAACTATACAAGTATATTGGATATAATAAATTTATCGGCGTCGGAGAATTCTTTGTATCCCTCATTTATGTAGTAGGAAAAAATGTGCCCGAAGAAGACTTCAATAAGTTTTAAAAATTCATGCCATGTTACGGAATTTAACAATTTATTTACTCGCAGTATCAATAGCATTATTAAGCGGGTGCTTTGACAATTTTACTCCTCATGACTATAGATTGAGCACTAAATTGCAAGGGGTGTGGTGGGCTACTACCGAACCGTTTACTTTATATCTTGATACGGCACAGCGCTATAAGTTCTCTAAAATTGTGTTCTGTCCTTATGATACAGTTTTCGTAATGCTCTTTGAATTAACCACAAACAATGAATTGTTTCTGGAACTTCCTGTTGTTTATAACAAAGATTCCCTTGACGCATCAATGAAAACCAGAATAGATATTCTTACAATAAATTTATTCTCCGGATATTACAATAGTGAAGTCTCCTTTTCTGACGACATAGAATACCTTGATGGTAAGACTTTGACAGTTAAAGAAGTAAAACGAGATTTAGACAATACTCCCTATTATGGAGAAGCAATATTAGTGTTTGCAGATACTCTAACTGTGCGCCTTTCACTGGCATATGGACCTCAACAAGTAATTAATTGCAAAATGGAATAAGGCATGAAGGGACTAAATTTGCTGATTGGTGCAATTGTAATATTGAGTGGATGTTCTACTCTCTCTGTTCCTTATCAAGTGCCTTACAACAGTTTAACTCCTGGTCCGGATGACGAATTTTCTGTTGGTATCAATGCATCCACAGTGACTATCGCAGACAAGGATGCAGAACGTTATAGAACAGCGTTGATTGGAGAAGGCGCATGGACATTTCTCAACAAACCCAGAGGAGCCTTATCTCTCAGACTATCTATGTACACTCATACTTCCACGGGAGTTAACAGAAAATTTGTAAGCACAGGCTCTTGGATTTTACTTGAATACTATAAAAGAAAAGAGGTTTCCTTAGAAAAGCCCTTTGGTTTAATCTACGGAATGTATTTAGGCATATTTTCCGAATTTGGCAATCATGTGAGCCAAGTTCTGTCTCTATCTGAAGGATGGATTGGTTCCCAGCGTTCAATCAACAGCACCGGTATGCTCGGTGGAATATGGGTTGGATTGAAGTTTTATAGCGGATCCAATTCACGGTATTTCATTAAAATTCACTTGGGAGGCTCGGGAGGAGTGACTTTTACGTATCGTTACAAGGACTTTGACTTCTATTTTGGTACGCATATTGCGGGGACTGTCAATTCACCGTATCCTGTCTCTGCCCTCGGAATAGCGTACAGGTTTTAAAAACATGCAATCAGGAACTTCCATAACCCGAAAACCTGTTAGGCAATGTAGAAAGCTTTAAAATTGTCATGGTAGTTATATTTTTCCCGTGGGAAGATTACCTTGCCAGTAGGATAGCCTACCGAATAATGTATAATCTTGGTGAAGATAAGGTCATTCCTGTTGTTGAACCACCACGAAACGATTTGCTCATCAAAGACGCAGTTAAAAACGCCAAACTAATAATCGTCCTTGTTGTACACCCAGAAGCAAAATTTTCAGCCAAACAAATCAAGGACATGGATTTAATTACGGAATCCAATGCACCGGTATATGCGCTCATTCCCAAAGATTATGTTTTGCCCCCTATACTTCAAAAAAACAGACCTTTCATAATAACTCATAATTTACATCTTTATACTCCATCAGCAATACCACAAAAAGAAGTGGATAACTTTATGAAAAGCGTTCGTGAAGCTATCGGCAAGTTACAAGGTTCCCCAGATGTTGAGTGGTTGCTAACCTCTATTCTTCTTGTATTATTTGGTGCGTATATATTTTCACACCTCTCTCAAAAAGAATTCTATGGCAGTAGCCATCCTTGATTCAAATATATATTACTACTTATCCAGCTTAGTTGATTTAAAACAGCAAGACATAAAAAATGCACTGGATTATCTGATAAACAGATACAATATACAACAATTCTTGCTGCCATTAGGCATCGAGACGGAGATTAACAAACTTCTAAAAAGGCATCAAATAGATACGCTAAAATCAATATTTTTCTCCTTACAAAAACCGCTAAAAAAATGTAATATAAGAAACCCGCTTCTATTTTCCCTAATTAAGGACTTCATGTTTATACACGCAGGAGAAGCTGATGCTATACAGCAGATTATTATGCTACTAAGCTGTTCAACTTTAAGCGAAAAACAAGGATTACTACGACCCCTTCAATTTATTTTTATTTCAAACGATACTAAAGCATACAACAAATTGAAGAAACTACAAGATTATAATAATTTCACTGCAATACACTGGAAACAAGCAAGCAAGGAAATAGCATCAAATTTAAGCATCAATCTTCCCCCATATTACTAATATCCTCTGACAAGCAGAACGCCTAAACCTACTAATACAAGTCCGATCAAAACCATTATTCTTGCTATCCAGCGAACTGGCTTGTACCTATCAGGCTTGTTTACAACTTTTGGACCAAGCCACACATCATGAAGTAAGCCCAAAACAACAACAAGTGCAAAAAGCACCATTTTTATTAGTGCAAGCCTTCCTGCCCTGCTCTCAAATAAAAGATTATTCAGCAATCCATGATAATGCAGATTGAACAATCCTGTAAATAGGATTATTCCTAAGGAAATCCATGAGACGACTCTAAAAATGACCCCTGTTCTATATATAAGTTCCTGACGAGCAGGATGATTCTTCAACACAGGAACAAGTACAATGGCATAAAATAAACTTCCTCCAAGCCATATAATTGCTGCCAGTATGTGTAGATACACAGATACATAATACAGTTCTTTCATAACATTACTTTTTAGAAATCTCTTTTTCTGGCGATGAAAGTGATTAAAAAGAAAGGCAGTATCATCCAAAGTAGTAGAATAGTCATAGAAGTTAACATGCCGGCAGTGGAACCAAGAAACTCTCTGAAAACAGCCCCTGTATAACCCATTAAGGCAGAAATGTCAAGTTTGAGTAAGATAGTTATTCGGGCTAAGTCAATAGGATTAAACACAGTAGCCACAAGAGCAAATTTCTCAAGTGGATAATCCCTAAATGCAATAAGAGCAAGAAGCAAAAAGCCGTCATAAACAACCGCCATCAATAGCCATAGTACTAAAGCATACCCAAACCCCCTGATTTTATTATCCGTGCTAACAGAGACAGCCATAGACAAACCAGTGAAAATAGCACCCAGAGCAAACCCTAAAAGCAAAAGCAAAATAAACTGGTCGCCTGCTACTTCATATTGAGCAAAATACCACAAGAAGGGAATTCCCAGTCCTACAATAAGACTTGTCCCTAAGGACAGACTAACCCCAAGCCATTGCCCCACAAACACATCTCTACGTCTGATAGGTTGGGCAAGCAACAGCTCAATAAAGTCCCTACTGTTGTAATAATACATAACTCCAAAGAGAGTGCCTATAAGTGGTGTCAATATAAGGATTATTTGCAGAAAAGAAACCATTGATTTAGAAAAATCTCCACTAAACATTAGTATAGAAAAGCCAACAAGCAAATAGAACAGCAAATAGAACAGGGTCCATCTGTTCCGCAACAAGTCCTTGATAACGTAACCAATTATTTTAAACATAAGCCTTCTGGTTTTGATTTTGGATAATGAGAGAAGCAACAGCTTCTTCTAAATTGCTTGTTCCAGTTTCAGTAAGGATTTCTGAAACTGTCCCTTCAAAGTTCACAACCCCCTCCAATAGAAATACTATTCTATCAGCCATTTGTTGCACAAAATCCATAATGTGACTTGTAAACATAATTGTTCTGCCCTTCTTCTCTTCCTCATATAATAACTTCTTCAATTCAAGGACTGCCACAGGGTCCAGTCCATTGGTTGGTTCATCCAGAATGACAAGTGGCACATCAAACATAAAAGCAAGAACAAGATTAACTTTTTGTCTCATTCCTCCTGAAAGGGCATTCATTTTTTTATGCATAAACTCATTGACTCCGAATCGATCCACTAAATCATCATACTTCGCCTCTTGCTTCCTCAACTTAGGTATCAATTCCAGCAATTCCTTAACGGTAAGGTTTTGCGGGAATAAAGCAATTTGTGGCATGTAAACAATTTCACGACGATATTTATACTTTCCAAGAACGGACTCTCCCTTAAAAATAACATCGCCACTGTCTGGAATAACCATTCCCAACAACGTCTTTATGAGAGTTGTTTTTCCTGAACCATTTGGACCAAGGATAGCAGTCTTGATACCTTCTTCCACATCTATGGACACATCTTTCAAAACCTGCAGGCGTCCAAACCTTTTATTAACCTCTATGAACTTGACCATTTCCATTTTTGCATCAGTGGTTTTGGGTCGTAGATGTCGGCAGGTGTCAACACAGGAACAACCTGCTCTGCAAAGTTTAAAATTTGCACGAAAAAACTTCTTAATAAAACTATTGTCTCAGGAATTTCATTAACCATGTATGTAAACAAATCTACAGGTCTGTAGGGCACATCACCATAGCCATCCCTGTCAAGGTCATAGCCTGTATACTTATTCCAATAATTTTCTTCAAACCGATTGTTATTAACACGACCGAAATATGCTACGTCAAAAGTATTACCAATAAAATTGTTGTGATAAAAGAAATTGTCATAAGAACCTCCCAGAAAATTAACAGCCCATCCATTTTCTATGAAATCATTCTCTTCATATCTTATTCGTGCCGAACCTTCAACATGAATACCCGTAGTGTTTCTTATAAAAACATTGTGTTTTATCTCAGAATCGTATATTTCTTTAAGCAACAGTCCATAGGAGCTCATTCCCCAATTATTGACGAAAACATTGTTGTGCATGTCTATATTCTTGGAAAACATAACGGCAACCCCTGCTCCGTTCCTTTCAAATTTGTTGTTTTCATATACATCATCGTTAGAAAACATAAAGTGCAGTCCATATCTCTTATTACCAAAACTATGATTACCCCTGATAACACTATTTGATACAAACTCAAAGTATATACCATCACGCATATTAGTTATGCTATTGTTTTCAAGCAATGCATAATTTGACTTCCACAAATGAATACCATTGCCAAGTGTTGCCTCATAAACATTTATTGGACTACCAGAATTAATCGTACAACCCCTTATAATTCCTGAATCACTTTGCTCAACAAGGATTCCAAAAAAAGTGCTGTCAATGCGAACATTCTCTATATGATAACGATTACTGTACAAGACATTAATCCCTGCTAATTCATCTGTAGATGTGAAAGGAACGTTTCTTATCATAACGTTTTCTATTCTAACTCCCGACGCCCTAAAAATAACAAATGCTCTGTCCTTCTTTCCCGCATCAATTATTACTTCTCCTTTACCTCTTATTACAATCTCGGGAACTTTTATTATAATATTGGCTTCCTTGTACCTTCCTTCATGTATCAATATAGTGTCTCCCTTTTGAGCAATTTCCACCGCTTCTGTAATGGTTGATACATTACAACCTGACTTACATACCTCTATAACTCTACCATAGCTGTTGACAAGGGTTACAAATAATAGCACCCAGCACCAACATAGTTTAAACCAACGCATCGCTTCAAAACTATGACGAATTAAAATCAATGATGTTGATGATGGTCATGTTTTAGTTGCTTTTTCCTCTTTTTTAAGACATCAAACAGCTGTTCAAAAGCGTACACTTCTCCTCCTAACTCATTTTTATACCTCTCTGCATTCTCTTTTGAAGGGAAAGCGGCAAGATGAGCACCCATTGGACTGCGAATCTCCGGACTTATTAGATAATAAGCATTTTCTGCATCTATCATTTTCCCCGGATTGGTATAATCCGCAACTCGCATACCATAAACATCTTCCCTTTTAACATATTCGTCATTCAAAAACCAAAT
Source organism: Bacteroidota bacterium (assembly GCA_015490475.1). Lineage (GTDB taxonomy): Bacteria > Bacteroidota > Bacteroidia > JAADEI01 > JAADEI01 > JAADEI01. Next base: position 844 of record WFXT01000261.1, on the reverse strand, counting down.
CATACATTCAATAGCATCAAACTTATAATTTCTGCCCTTTTTAGTTACCAACTGGGCAGAGAATTTATCGTCCATAATAGTCATCTTACAATAATCACACTGGTCGCTTCCGTATTTAATTTCTTCAAATTCAGGAGCACATCCCCCAAGAATAAACATAAACAAAATTGTTAGGGTTAGCCCCAGCACCTTATTTCCCCTCATGCCAGCTGGATTTTATGTTTCACTTGGGTTTTGTAGGCAAGCCAGAAGGCTATTAAAGACAAAAGTATTCCAATTCCCAACAACACTCCCCCAATAGCGGGATATGAATAAACTTCAAAGTTTAACAATTGCTTATACCCAATTAAGGGTGGGACATACTGCATAGGATTACCAAATTCATCCACCAGCTTGATGGGTGCTTCTGGATCAAGATTGGTTCCATATTCATATAACCATTGATAAAAGTCGTATAATCCAAGAATTCCAAGAACAGACATTATCACAAACCACGTCAGGTATAACGCTGGTCTTCCGATTAAAGCAAACACAATAGCAAGAACCGTCATGACTCCAACAACTATCGGAAACACTGTGAATTCCCACATATCTTCTGGCTTCGGCAATGGTTTCATACCCACATAGTGATTTAAAATATCAATGTTCTTCAAGTCTCCAGGTTTGACACCTTCCAGATGGTCTATATGGATATACATACCAAGTCCATCAGGATATTGTGGCGCTACTAAATCAATACGCCACATTGGTAGGAAGAACAGGGAAGCGGTCAAGAGACCGGCTAAAACCATCAGAATGCGAGCGAACGTTTTCATGGCTCTGGGATTTTAAAGGTTAAAGTTTT
>WFXT01000260.1 GCA_015490475.1 Bacteroidota bacterium | reverse complement strand
TAAATGAAATCCCTCTTTTGTTCTCCGTGAGCATAGTCAGAACGATGACTCATAAATAGTTTTACCTTCCCATCTTGTTGATATTGGTTCCATGCATGCCATAAAACGGAAGCCATTCGTCCCTTGTGATATTCATTGGGACCATAGACATTAAAAAACTTTAATCCATACCATTGAGGTGGTTTCTCTGGCTGGGACAGTAGCCATTCATCAAATAGTTGTTTTGACCAACCATACGGATTTAGTGGTTTTAGTTTAAATATCAAGCGTTCATCGTCTGAATAACCCATGGTTCCGTCGCCGTATGTAGCTGCTGAAGATGCATAGATAAATGGTATTTTTTCCTTAATGCAAAAAGAAGCCAGCCGTTTACTATATTCCAAATTTAATTTTCTGAGTAACGTCCAATTATGTTCTGTAGTATCTGTTCTGGCGCCGAAGTGAAAGATACACGAAACGGACTGTCCGTTGGCTTTCAGCCATGAGAATAGTTCTTCTCGTGGAATTAATTTGTAATAGCGTTTTCCTGTAATATTCTTTTGTTTTGCTTCGGTCAGATTATCAACCAGCAGTATTTCATATATACCCATTCTGTTAAGATGAGTGAGCCAAGTGCTTCCAATAAATCCAGCACCACCAGTGATTACTATCATGCCTTTGGCAGTTGTGGATGTAAAATTATGCTATAATTTAGCGATATGAAGTTGTCAAGTAAAGTTGATAAACTGCCTTATTCGCCTATAAGGAAGTTGGTTCCGTTTGCCGAGCAAGCAGAGAAATCCGGCAAAAAAATTTATTATCTGAATATTGGACAACCAGACCTGCCAACACCAGAGCCTGCAATACAATTTCTCAAGGATAATATCCCAGAGGTTATAGCATATTCGCATTCGGCAGGGATGGAAGAACTTCGTAAGCACTTTCAACGGTATTACCAAAGAGAAGTGGGTGTTGACTTGCCCCTTTCTGCTTTTCTTGTTACAACAGGAGCATCGGAGGCATTGATATTTACTTTTTCAGTGCTTTTAAACAGTGGAGACGAAGTTATTATCCCAGAACCTATGTATGCTAACTATATTGGTTTCTCCGCAGTTGTTGATGCAGTCGTTAAGCCGATAACTTCTCGTATTGAAAATGGATTTGCGTTGCCTTCAGTGGATGAATTTGAAAAGTTAATCACTGCCCGAACGAAGGCAATAATGATATGCAATCCTAACAATCCTACAGGATACTTATATTCAGAAGAAGAGTTAAGGCAACTGGCTGAGATAGTCAAAAAGCATGACTTGTGGCTGATTGTTGACGAAGTATATCGTGAATTTACTTTTGACGGCAGGAAACACATTTCAGTGTTGACTTTTGATGATATAAGAGACAGAACCATAGTTATTGATTCTGTTTCCAAGCGGTATAGTGCTTGTGGAGCCCGCATAGGTCTTGTTGTCAGTGCTAACGAGCAATTTATGGATGCTGTTCTGAGGATGGCGCAGGCTCGCCTCAGTCCCCCAACACTCGGTCAAATCCTATCACTTGGATTGCTTCAACTTCCAGATGATGTAATAAAGTCAATGGTAAAGCAATATGAACAGCGTCGTAATGTTACCATAGCAGAATTGCAAAAAATGGAAGGAGTTATTGCCCCTACGCCGTCAGGGGCATTCTATACAGTCGTTGAACTTCCAGTGGATGATGCCGAGGAGTTTTCCAAATGGTTGCTAACAGATTTTGACTATGAAGGGGAAACAGTAATGTTTGCACCAGCAGGAGGATTTTATATAAACAGAGAATATGGCAAACGACAGGTTCGCATAGCGTTTGTTTTGGAGACAGACAAGATGCAACGGGCTATGCACATACTCAGCGTGGCTCTTGAAAAATATAGGGTAATGCAACCATAGGGACTACATTGTGCATCTATACTTATGAACGCCTTTAACTTTCAAATTTTAGAACAATGGGCGTTGTTAATGGATTAGTTCGCTTTGCAGGATATGTAGCAGGGTGGGGGAATGGCAAAGCACGGCGATGGCATCAGGCACAAAATGGAGTCGTTAGACGATGGCAACAGGCAGTGAAATCTCTGTCGGGAAAGAAAGTTTTGTTCCATGTGTCTTCGGTAGGAGAATATGAGCAGATAGCACCAGTAATTTCACTTTTGAAAAAGCGTTTTCCTGATGTCAATGTGTTGGTTTCATATTTTTCTCCTTCCGTAGAGAGATTCAAACATCGCTGGCAGGTGGATTATGCCGATTATTTGCCTTTTGAAAATGGGTCAGACGTTCGCCAATGGATTAATGCTATTAAACCAGAATTTATTGGTTTTGTTAAATATGACCACTGGCCTGAGCACCTTAGCATTTTCAAACAGGAAGGGTATCCAGTATATTCAATAGCATCTCTCTATTCAGAATCTGACTATTACTTCAAATGGTATGGAGTTCTGGGTAGAAAGCTGCTGTCCCATTATTCATATCATTTAGTGCAGGACGAAAAAAGCAAGGCCCTGTTGGAGCTTATAGGAATAAGCAATGTTGAGGTTGTTGGGGACCCTCGCGTTGACAGAGCCCTTGAGATTTCAAGAACTGTGTGGTCCAATGGATTGATAGAAAATTGGATAGATAAACACAGGCTTCCTATTGTTGTTGCGGGAAGCACATACTGTCCAGAAGAAGAACTGATTGCTCAGGTTAGTGATAAATTACCCGTCAGATGGATAATTGCACCACATGAATTAAGTAGGGAACGGTTTGAGGAGATAAAGAGCCTATGGGGAAATGATGCTGTCTTACTCTCTGAGATGACTGAGGACTTCAATGGTAAGGCGATTATTCTTGATATGCCAGGAATTTTGAAGTATGTTTATCGTTATGGTAAGTTAGCAATAATAGGGGGTGGTTTTACAAAGCAAATTCATAATATTCTGGAGCCAATTTCTTATGGGATGCCTGTTCTTTCAGGACCCAGACTGGGCAAATTCCTTGAGGCTCGTTATTTGGCTCAAAATGGTGGACTCAAGATATTCACAACTGCTGATGAACTACTCTATTGGCTTCAATTGCTTCTGTTTGTTAACGCAGAAATAGATAAGTCTCGCAGAGCAGTATATGAATACATTAACACTTTCAGGGGGGCATCACGTAGAATAGTGAGATTTCTGGTTCAAAGACATTTGAAAGGGGAGACAAGGGAGGTTGAGCATGTTGTGTGAAAGTTTAGTACATAATGGGGTGTGATCCCCCTACAAGCATTCTTTTTCAACCTCCGGATACAACTTGTCTATTTCTTCCTGTATATCAATCGTTCGAGCAATGGCTGTGATTACCTTTAAATAGTGCATAGGGTCTATCTTTCTGTTTTTCCTGTCTTTAAGCCATTTTGCAAGGACTTGATAACCACCAATATAGTAATTCCATACTTCCGGTGGCACCGGTTCAAAATATTGGGTTTTGTTAATATAAACACGTTGTGTATCAGGCTCATATTTCACTTTTTTCACAACGTCGGATCCCTCTCCATGGTACTGTGCTACTGGGGGATGCACAGCAGTGGGGCGAAGCAGGTGCAGGTCGGCAAGCTGTTTTCCTAAATCAGCCAATCTTTTAAATAGTTTCTTGCTTTTAGGAAAGGGTATTCTGGGAAAATCATATTTCAAGAAGTCGGTGTATTTTTCACGATATAGGTTGCTGTATAGGACAGCATATACATAGTAAAGGACATCCTCTGGGGTGATGGGCTCCTGAAGTGTTAATGCTTGCTTTATTTTATCAATGACAGCGTCAATGTTGTTTAAAATCTCCTCATTGGAGAATCTAATAATATGGAACCCTAAACTTTCAAGGAAGTTCTGCCTTGCTCTGTCATATTCTTGAGTATATTGGTGGATGGGTCCATCTACTTCAATGATGAGTCTGGCTTTAGAGCAATAGAAATCTACAATGAAAGGTCCGAGGGCATGCTGACGACGAAATTTGTAGCCTTTAATCTGTTTGT
>WFXT01000259.1 GCA_015490475.1 Bacteroidota bacterium | reverse complement strand
CTACGTAGCTTGCCTCCGACGTTCTGAAGACTTGATAGATAAGAATCCCAAAACAGTACAACGAATCGCTTCACAACTCCGAGAACTGGGCTTCCAAAAGGTAGTAGAAGCCCTACAACAGCCCAAAGAAACTAACCGACGTATGGGTTCTCTATTTTCGCAATGGTTACGTCAAAAATTTCCTCTGCCAGTTGTTGCCTTATCCGAAAAGAAAAAACCTGATCTTTGTGTCATCCAGGGTCCGGCAGACGAAATCGTTGCTTTTCTGAATACTTCATTGGGTTGTAGGCTTACCAAAGCTCCTGACTGAATTATCAAGGTCCACAGGAAATTCGTAGTAGGAGAAGCCAAATTCATTGCCGATTATGGCGGACATCAATATACCCAGCTGCAGGATGCGCTATCAATTTTTTCTAAAGTAGATAGACGAAGAGTCATTCCCGTTGCTGTACTGGATGGCGTCGTCTGGCTCAAGACTAACAGCAAGATGTATCGCATGATTACTGCTTTATCACGCGACACGGCGCTCAGTGCCCTATTACTTCACGACTTCGTGAACACACTCGCTTACGATGATTCATCCTAACTTTAAATATTCTCTATTACATTTTCAAATTCACGAAGAAAGTATGATACTATTTTTGCCAAATGAGTTGTATCTTTGATATAATAAATCAGAACCATGAGCACAAAGGACCTTCAAGATAAGCAAAAGGCTTTAAAGGATGCTATTAGCTTCCTTGAACGCAATTATGGAAAGGGAGTAATCAGGAAACTGGGAGAGCGTCCAGCGGAAGAAGTCCCTGTTATACCAACGGGAAGCATTGGTTTAGACATCGCAATTGGTGTTGGGGGCTATCCTCGCGGCAGAATAATTGAAATTTTTGGTCCAGAATCATCTGGTAAAACAACTCTTGCTATACATGCTATGGCAGAAGCACAAAGACAAGGTGGTATAGTGGCATTTATTGATGCAGAGCATGCTTTTGATACTTATTACGCGCAGAAACTGGGAGTTGATATAGACAATGTTCTTGTTTCGCAACCTGATTATGGGGAGCAAGCCCTGACAATAGCTGAAACTCTTATTAAGTCCGGCGCAGTTGATTTAATAGTTATTGACTCTGTGGCGGCATTGGTACCCAGAGCAGAGATAGAAGGTGCTATGGGTGATGCTCACGTTGGCCTTCAGGCAAGGATGATGTCCCAAGCCCTCAGGAAGCTAACAGGTCTTATTGGCAAAACACAAACAGTATGCATATTCATAAACCAATTGCGAGAGAAAGTTGGGGTGATGTTTGGGAATCCAGAGGTAACCACAGGGGGTAATGCACTGAAGTTTTATTCTTCCGTACGCATAGACCTTAGAAGAATAAGTCAAATAAAAGAGGGCGATAAGGTAATTGGCAATCGTGTGAAAGCTAAAGTAGTTAAAAACAAAGTGGCTCCTCCGTTCAAAACTGCGGAATTTGATATCCTGTTTGGTGAAGGAATTTCCAAAGAAGGCGAAATAATAGACCTTGGAGTTAAATATGGCATTATTCAGAAGAGTGGCTCTTGGTTCAGCTATAATGGTAAAAAATTAGGTCAGGGGAAAGATAACGTTCGCAAATTCTTAAAAGAAAATCCCGAATTGGCATCTGAGTTAGAACAGAAAGTTAAAGAAAAGGCTCTTGAAGAGATTTTCGGTGACGTAGAACGATTCAAAAAACAGAGACAACAAGAAACCGCTCAGTAATATTAATCACCGATTTGCCATTTCAACGCAATTTTAGCCACTGGGGAAGAAGCGGGTCCTGGAACAAGTATTTCCTTCTTGAGTACTATTACTTCAAATCCCGAAATTTCAACTCCTGTATTAAAGTTATTTGTTAAAGAATCAAATTTTTCCTTTATCTTCATCGCTATCTGGTCTATCAATGGCAGAGGTTCAGCCATAACTTCCGTAACCGCTTCAACAAAAGGTTCATAACTAATTGTGTCATTGATATCTGACACTTTATGTCCTTCTGGGAAAAACACAAAAATTTTAAAGTTAATAATAACCTCCACGGGAAAAGCATGCTCATGGGTATAGTACCCCACAGGAACATAAAATTTAATATCAGAGACGCTTATTTCAGCCTCAGTTCCCTTTCTGTTCATTGAAGGTTTCTTTTTCTTGGGATTCAGCAGGTATCATTTCAACAACAACCTTTTGAATCC
>WFXT01000258.1 GCA_015490475.1 Bacteroidota bacterium | reverse complement strand
TCTCTGGGTCAAGAGAGAGTACCGAAGGAAATGCAGTTTTCTGCTGGAGGGATTTATATTCTTAGTCATAAGAATGAGCGCTTTTCAGGTTTATATCCCATCGGAGGGCGCCTGATTTTTAACTATGGCTGGCAACTTACTTATCTAAGTAGGTCATATGGTTCATGGATATTTATTCCTGTTGAATTGTCATATTTTCCACAATCAAATCAGTGGTGGATCTTACATTATGGATGGGCTATCAGGCATGATATAAAAATCAAGGATATTATTGGGTTCATAAGTTATTATTTACTGCTCAATAATATGCATGTTGTGGGGCTTGAAGGTGGCGATATGGGGCATGAAACTCGCTTCACTCTGGGGATTATTTTTCCATCATTCATAGTAGAAGTTGGCTGGTCAACTGTCAGGTTCCCTGCCATCGGCAACCTTCCATCAAGGCAACAACGTTTAATTTTACAGATAGGTTACAGGCTATATAAACCTCTTAAACAGTAAGGTGAATGGGAGAGAAGAATAACAAGTTTGATGTAAGAGAATTAATACAGAATGACGGAAAGTATGAATATATAGACGTTGGTGAAGGAACTACTCTTCTTTTGTTGCACGGATTGTTTGGTGCTTTAAGTAATTTTGAAGGAGTTATCAAGCACTTTAAGGACAAAGCACGAGTTGTCGTGCCCCTTCTTCCTATTTTCCAGTTGCCTTTAGAAGAAGCCACTGTTCAGGGACTTGTTGACTTCGTGTATCAATTTGTGAAAGATAAGCAGTTGAAAGACCTTGTGTTGGTTGGTAATTCCCTTGGAGGACATGTTGCTCTTGTTTATGCCCTTCAACATCCAGAGGATGTTAAAGCACTTGTGCTAACTGGCAGTTCAGGACTCTATGAAAGAACCTTTGGCGGTTCATATCCCAAGCGTGGGGATTATCAATACATAAAAGAAAAGACCGAATATACTTTTTACGACCCCAAAGTGGCTACTAAAGAACTGGTTGATGAAGTGTATAATATCGTGAATGATAGGAATAAAGCAATCAGGCTGATTAGTATGAGCAGGTCTGCAATGAAGCACAATCTAAGAAATGATCTGGGCAAAATAAATAAACCTGTATGCCTAATCTGGGGAAAACAAGATAAAATAACACCCCCTGAAGTGGCGGAGGAATTCAAAGCATTACTTCCTGATGCTGAACTATGCTATATAGATAAATGTGGGCATGCCCCGATGATGGAGCATCCAGACCAATTCAACCAAATTATGGAGCAATTCCTTAAAAAGCGAAATTTAATATGAGAATAGGAGATCTTGCTATTGATATCCCTCTTCTTAAAGAAGGCATGACTCTCAAAAAAGCGAGTGCAGTAGCCTTGAAATATAAGATTTTTCACATTCCAATAGGTACAAAAGAGTATAGTGGACTTTGTGATGTGCTTCAATTGATAGGTGAAGGAAAAAGTAGAATTGTTACAAATATTCAAGTTCCTCTTACTGATCCAGAAGCCGAATTGTTAGACGTACTTCCTATCGTTTATCAAAGGCAACTTACAATGCTTCCTGTTGGCATTGAAAATAGTTATCAAGGGGGTGTCATTGTTTGGGATTTGCTAAGGCACATGGCTATTGAACTTGGAATTGATACCGCCAGTTCAATACTTGTCCTTGAAGTTCCCCCACGAGACTACGACCTTTCAAGAATTGTACACTTGATTGAAGCGGAAGGGGCAAAAGTATATGGGGTATCGGTAAGGGATAGCATCTCTGCTGGTGAGTCTGCATCATTAAACGTAATCATCAAGGTAAATACAGGAGACGTAAGGAGGGTGGTGGCTTCCCTTGAAAGATTTGGTTATAATGTAACTAATGTCTTATTCTCAAAGGAAATGGAAGACCTATATAGAGAACGCTACGAATCTTTGATGAGATATTTGAAAACATGAGGACTTTATTGGGCATAGTGTTTTTAATGAACTTACTATTTCCCTTCAATAGTAAGGT
>WFXT01000257.1 GCA_015490475.1 Bacteroidota bacterium | reverse complement strand
TGAAGTCCAGAAATGGCAAGGATATGGATTATCCCAGCCTCCCTGAAAGACTCCCTGACATCTTCAGAAAGTTCATCTCTATAACCCAGCGTTAATGCATTAACCAGTGAGACATTATTGCTATCAATATATCGGGCATTAATTTGCATCACATCATATCGTAATTCCTGAGCGAAGGAAAACAAAGTTCTATCTGTTGTTATAACCTTGGGACTTCGCATCCATACTACACCATAAATGTTGTTGGAAGCCAACCAGCGTCGCATATTAAATTCTGGTAAACCTTTTATTACACTGGGACTATCTATACGACCAACAAAGGAAATTACTGTGGATGGTAATAAAAAAGTGTCCACATAAGCCATTACTCTGCCCTCAACGACAATTGTATCGCCACCTTCTGTGAAATACATCATCTCAATTAATGTCCTATACCAGTTGCCACTGCGTGTCAAAGATGGAATAGACAAAACCCGAGCGACATATTCATGTTTGTGACCATAATGATGGACAACGTGTGCAAAATTATTAAAAGGACTATATAAATGAAACCTCAGTATTCCTGCAAGAAACCACAAACCAAGAGCAAGCATAAGAGTTATTATGCTCACCAATTTCTGGGTTTTTATTTTTCCATCTCCTGCAAGAAAGCGTGTATAAACCAACCATAGCATAGCAACCAGAAGGGCAATGAAGCCACCAGAAATTATCAGGGCATAAACGTACTGTGCCGAGATATTAAAAAGCAAGTAGCCAGCAACCAGCAAACCACCGATGAAAGCACACATTGGTAAGAATGCGGGCAATTCAAGAAAGAAAGGGCGTTCTGGCTTGTCTTTGTAATAAGGATAATACCATTGCAAAGTGGGTTTTCTAAATAGTTCTTTAACCCTGTCCAGCACCACTCATATATTTCCTTTACATAAGCGAGAGTTCACAATAAAACTTACGAAAGATGCAACAAAAAAGCCAATCACATACCATTTTTCCTCAAGGTCAAGTAATATGGCAATTAGACTTAACAAAGTAAAGATGACTAAAGCAGAAAATGATAGCCATTTTAATAGCAAACACACTAATTCTTTTGTGGAAGATTGTCGCCACAAACCTACTGGTTTTACTGTGTCTTCAAACTTTTGAATAACTGTTTCTGGCTCGGGCTTGGTCAGGACAGTCACCACAATAGCAGTAATTAGACTTCCTGCACCAGCGATAGCAATACGTTCCATCTCCCCTGCACCAATAATTATCCCAACTATGAAAAATATTAAACCAGAGACAATAGCAGTCCACTCTGTCCATTTGTTTGCCCTCCACCAGAACCAGCGAATCAAATTAGCAACGCCGATCCCTGTGCTTAAAGCAAAAAACAATAACCATAATTGTGTAATGGAAGAAAAGAACAGAGAAACAGTTCCTGCGACGAATGCAAGAAATACAGTCACAGCCTTGCCCCATTTCAATAAGTCAGATTCTTTAATGTCAGGAAACAATAATCTGACAATGTCATTTGTAACATAAGAAGCACCCCAATTAAGATGTGTGTCCATTGTGGACATGAAGGCAGCAACAAGGGCAGTTATGCCCAGCCCAAGCCACCCAGCAGGCATAACCTCTTTCATTGCCAGCACATAAGTCTGTTCCTTATCTGGAAAATCAGGGAAGGATACAATAGCAAACAGGGCTACAATAAGCCACGGAATCATTCTTATCACAAAATGAGCCCAGATAAATATGTAGGTTCCAGCAGAAGCAGACTGTTCATCTTTTGCGCTATTGACCCTCTGAGCAATATAACCTGTACCATCGGATGAATATGTTGCCCACCATAAAAATCCCAGATAGAAAAACCAGAGTATACTATCGGCGGGGAACAAAGACAACTTTTCAGCGGGCAATGCTTTCACTGATTCAAGATAAGCAGACCAGCCCCCAGATTCATTAATCACAAATCCAGCAAGAGCATAAGTGGCAACCAGCACAATGGTTATCTGCACAAGGTCAGTAACGACAACACCATACAAGCCACTTAGGAAAGAATAAAGCACCACAATGAGCACAATAGCATAAGTCACAATAACAGAAGCCCCTTTCTGTTGATATTCAGCAGGCAAAAATGTTGAAACGATTTTTGTCATAGCCAGAATTACCCACGACATGATTATAACATTAAGAGCAACACCAAGTAGGAACGCCTTCGTTATCCTGAGCCTATTAACCCATTTAGACTGAGCATAGCGAATTTTCAACAGTTCAACGTCAGTGAGTACTCCTGCTCTCCTCCATCGTGATGCAAAATAAACAGCAATAAGCGAAAAGTTAAGGATAGTAATCCACCAGAGCCAATTTCCGGCAATTCCTGAATTTGCAATAATACCTGTAACAGCCAGCGGCGTATCAGAAGCAAAGGTTGTAGCAACAATGGAAAGGGCAAGCCACAGGGCAGGCAGGCGCCGTCCAGCAAGGAAGTAATCCACCAGAGAACCAGATGCCTTATTGCGAAATATAATCCCAATAGAAAGAGCAAACAAGAGATAAGTCAAAATTATAGCGATATCCAGTCCGCCCATCATTGGGATGTTTCACGTGAAACATCTGGAATAATCAGTCGTTGCCCCACATAGATTGTCGTTGACTTGAGTTTGTTGACTCGCATCAAATCTTCAATAGTCACATTATACATCTTAGAAATCCTATAAAGAGTCTCGCCTTGCTTTACTATGTGTATGCGCCTTTTAGAAGTATTCCCTAAAGAATTTGCAGTAGCTTTATTATCAGCAACCTGCATATCTTCTGAAGTGATGCTTTCAATTCTACTTTTATTACTCTCCTCTAATAACGTTTCAGAACCATGTGAATTTCGGCGTTTACTATAGAGAAACTCTTCGTCCACTATCACTTCTCCTTTGGAACTCTCGTTGACATTAGAGACAGAAGGCTTATTATTACTAACATGCCTAATCTCAACGATACTACAGGAACGATATCGTGGCGGTCTTGTTCTATGCCCCCGTAATACAAGCCATTCGCCTACCAAAGGTTCCTGACACTCTCCGAGCATATTTCGTTTTCTAAGCCATGATATTTTAATTCCTGTTTTCTGACTTATGAATGCAACGGTTTCTCCATCTTGAACACGATACCTTTCTGCAACAAGGGATTTCTTACGTTTGGGTTGCAAAAAAACAATTCCTGCCTTTTCAATAATACTATCAGGCAAAAAATCATTGTACTCTTTTAAACGATTGACTGGAATATCATACTTTTCACTAATGGCTTGCCAATTAACTGTTTCGTAAAGTCTCAGTGCCTTAATGTGATTAATTGACACTTCCTCCCATTGAACAGAACTTTGATTTTTAGATACATCAACCAAATTATCCCGATCTTTGCCTTCGGAATAAGATTTGGACATATTATCATACTTAATACCCATAACAACCATCGTATCATAACGAGCCAAACCATATCTTTCAATAATATCAATGAGCCTGTGGGCGTAATGTGGATTGGTAGCATATCCAGCCTTTTTTAGTCCATGTGCCCAGGCTTTATAATCCAGTGGGTCCAATTCAAACAAAAAGGCATATCTCTTCCGTGTTCTCAGAAACTCAGAATGGTCCCTATATGATTCAAGAGCTGACTTATACTTTCTGAAGCAGTCATTTTTCTTATCATCGTCCTTGTAAACTCTGGGACCTGTCCAATCATGACACTTAATGCCAAAATGATTATTGGCCTTGACAGCAAGCATTGACTTACCAGCACCAGATTCCAAGATTCCTTGAGCAAGAGTTATACTGGCGGGAATCCCTGTTCTCCGCATTTCCTCCATAGCAACAGGTGCCCACTTTTCAATATATTTTATGACATCCTCAGAAGTATATTGACCCCAAACGAACAATGTCCATAACCATAACACACCCGGCCTCAAAGCACTCAACCTCATATCAACCCTGAAATTGTGCAATTGTCAAGCCATCACGAATCGGTACTAAAACTGCCTTCCATTTATTAGACGAAGCAAGATACCTGTTTGTTTCATGAATAGCCATTGCCTGCTTTGTTTCTGGATTCAACACTTCTCCTCCCCAAAGAGTATTATCAACGAGCAAAATGCCCCCTGGATTCATTTTGTCTTCAATTAACTTGACATACTTAAGATAATTTTCTTTATCTGCATCAATAAACACAAGGTCAAAGGAATAAGGCAAATCAGGTATCAAATCAATAGCATTCCCGAACAAAATCAGAACCTTTTCTTCCAGACCAGCCTTTTTGAGATTTTGCCTGATTAAATTCTCAAAAGCTCTGTTCTTTTCAAGAGTTATAATTCGCCCTCCATCAGTAATGCCTCTGGCAAGACAAATAGTACTGTATCCAACAAACGTTCCCACTTCAAGAACAAACTTCGGTTTTACCATACGAGAAATAAGTTCCAGAAACAATCCCTGTGGATGCCCACTTAACATATCATATTTCTCAGGAAATAAGCGAGCGGTCTCTTCGTTTATTTCTCGCAAGATATTATCCTCCTTTGAACTATGTGCAGACACATACTTTGAAATATCGCCTATCGCTTCCTGCCAGATCATAAATTTAGAGTTTACTGATAAAATTAAATAAATTCTGATAATCCAGTGGATAGAAGAGTAGAAGAAATGCTCATCTAAGACAAACTTTCAATAACTTAACTCCAACAACTCCAACCTCATATTCATGTGCATATACAGTATAAAGCATGTCAATCTCAACGGCCGGAATAGTAGTATCAACACTACTCTCATTTATGGTAATTCTAACATTACCATAACGGCCTCGCCACCCTTTCCATAAGGTTAATATCAACTTGTCAGCAAAATTTTCCCAATTTTCTCTAAGAACACGAACATCCCCTTTACTCACCTTCTTTGCAACATGATAGACAATTTTCTCCCATTCATCATAATCCACTTCTGCCAAAAGGTAGTCAATAATTTCATCAACAAACTCCTCTGGTAAATCATCAACGTTTCCAACGTCAAGCAATGGACTGTCAACATCAACGCATTCTACATCTAGAAATTTCTCCCACTTAACCGCTCTCTTACTCATCTTTCAAGAATTGATTGCATTAGTTCATCAAAGTTACAGATCATTCTAATAGGCGTTTCAACCTCGACATGTGAAGGATGTAAAAATACTTTCTGGTTTCTGACCACCCATCCGTTTTGAAGTGCTTCACATATAGCCTGAGCAATAAGGTCGCGCTTCTCTGTGCACGCAGAAGTTAAATATGGGTCAAAGACAGGTACAGGGACACGAGCAAGTCCTACAAGTGCCAGGTGCGAAGGCTTGATTAAGATATGATAGATTGTATCTAATGCTTTCGTGAGGCGGTTTCTGAACTCTTTGGGGTCAATTAATATCTCCTTATGTTCGGTAAGTCTGCCAAGGCGTGCTACATCAATAGCAAATGATATTTTCCAACAACCCTTCCCATCACTGCCCACGTTGACCATCTTTGTAATACCCAAAACAGCCTTGCGAGCGCGAGTTTGTGAACCGCCTGTGTACATATACCCAAACAGGTCCATTTCAGCACACCGTCTAATAATATCCTCTTCGGCAATATCGTCATTGACCTGGAATTGTAGTGTTCTATCCTGACGAGTAACGGGTGTATCAGCAAAAGGTTCCGGACAAGCATTGTTAGTTGGACCTTGTGTACACATATACAGCCACAGCAAGTAACGGATATTGCCTTTGGAAATAAAGCGGAACAATCTATTGCCTTGCCTAAGCGTCTGAATGTGGATGGGTATCTCTAAATTGTCAGGGTCTTCAAAGCGATATTTTAAACAGTCTTTCTTACCTTCCTTCAATAGCCCTGAGAACAGGCTTTTCAAATATTCTCTCCACTTTTCCAAGTCATCAATGAGGACGGTTCCAATAGGGTAATACTGCATGGACATTTGGAATTACTTTTTGTCCTTTTGAGTTTGGAAAAGGACTTCTTGCCAGCGTTGCAAGTATTGGATTAGGTCATCAGCCAATTTATAAAGCCGGCTCTCCATGAGGGTCGAGTTTAATGTTTATGTTGGGATGATGTTGAAGAAAGACTTTAACATCCAGCAAGTCTGGTTCACAACTAGCAATCAACCTAGCAATAATCAAGTATTCAGGACAAGCAATTTCAAAGAAAACCTCACCGAAGGAAGAGGTCTCCGTATTGGAATTTATATCCCTTTTAGAGGATGTAAAAGAAATACAGTTTTCAGCAATAGTAAAAGCAAAGTGCTTCCTAAAAACACAATCAATATCATAGTCTATTAAATCAGATGCCAGCATAGTAAGCATATTTCTCATGCTTTGGAATCCTCAGCCAATTGTGGCGGTACAAAGCAAATAACCGGTTGAGTTTTTGCTTGTATTCAATCACGTGTTGAGTGATATTAGTGGACATCAGGATGTGCTTGCTTCGCACCAATTCAGTATAAGACTGAATCATATGAAGATATTGGTGGATGCGATCTTGGAGAGAAAAACATTTTTGCTGTCGCAACAGGTAAAATTTCTTCAAGCCCATAGTCCTATTAGGATAAATTTATGTACTTGCGGATCTGTTTTGCCCATTTTGTTTTGGACAACCCTACTGACTTTGTTTCAAACATGCTTTCCATTGCTGGTCCCAAATATTGTTCTTAAAATCCTTCCATCCTCTCCCTTTATAAACAACAGGCTCATGGTCATTATCTGTATTGGCTGCACAAGAGGAAGAAATAGGTAGGTCATCTTCAATCTGCACTCGCGATTCAGCATGATACAGATAAGAACACAAGTCCTTCTCCACCCAACCATTTCTCAAAACATCCTTAATACCTCTGACCCGAACAATGCCATTCTTATCCACTTCGGCACGGATGAGGCTATGTGCCACGGGCACAGGCACACGCACCGGCAAAGCAAGAAATAAAATGGGCACCAGCGTGTTGAGCTCACCACTGGATTGGGCAACTAAACCGTTGTGTAAAGCACACAGAACAGCAAGGATGCGTTTTGATTTATCATAGTTATCTGTAGGCGTGTGTCGTAGCTCTACAGCTCCTGAAAAGGTCCATTTCTTCTTCTTTTCTTCCTGGGATTTCTTGTTCGAGGATGAGGATGAGGACGGATTTTCTAATGTACGAAAACTCCAATCCCGTCTTCCTTCTGCTAACAAATTGTCTATTTTATCTTTGAACTCCGGAGCAGCTTTTTTGACCCATTCTATTAGCCATTTTCTCAAATCATCAGTAATTTGTCTGTGCGTTTTCAATGATTCCACATCACCAAATCCATCATTTACAGGTAAAGCATTTTTATTATCATAACCTTTAAGTTCAAATTTTATTATCCACCTATCATCTCCCAGCTTTGCAGTGTCAAAGGTGAAGCTCGCCATGAAGCAACTGAAGTGCTC